>NZ_JAGYWT010000554.1:0-1565 GCF_019279095.1 Microbacterium sp. BF1
CGGTCGCTCCGATCAGCAGCATCTGGCGTCGACCGAAGCGGTCGCCCAGCGTGCCCATCGTGACGAGGAGTCCGGCGAGCACCAGGGGGTACACGTCGATGATCCACAGCTGCTCCGCGCCCGTGGGGGCGAGCGCGATGGAGATCTCGGGGAGCGCGAAGCTCAGCACCGTGTTGTCCACCGAGACCAGCAGCACCGGCAGCATGAGGACGACGAGCGCCGCCCAGCCGCGGGCTCCGACGCGGGGAGCATCCGTCTCTGTCGTCGGGATCGACGCAGTACGGGTCATGGAACACCTCTCAGGATCGAGATCGCACGGTTAGTGAACCGTCCGGATGGTATAGTAACAGAATTCCCTCCCTTCCCCTGTGCAGAGGATCCACGATGCCCCGACCTCCCCTCGCCCGCGAGAAGGTGCTCGACGCCTTCGAAGCGATCCTCATCGAAGAGGGAGAGCGCGCCGCCACTCTCGAAGCCACCGCCAAGGCGGCCGGCGTCTCGAAGGGCGGATTGCTGTACCACTTCGGGTCGAAGGATGAGCTCGAGGCCGGGCTCGTCGAGCGGCTGGACCGCCTCACGACCCTCGACCTCGAGCGCATGACAACTGCCGACGAGGGCCCCGTCGCCTACTACGTGCGCACCTCGGTGATGGAGGACGACGCGCTCGATCGGGTGCTGATCGCCACGACCCGCCTCGCACAGGGCGGCTCGATCCCCGCGGCGGACATGCTCCGCGACACGAGGCGTCGCTGGGCGGAGACCATTCGCCCGCACGTGCGCGACAGTGCGAGCCTCGATCTCGTGATGCTCGTCAGCGACGGGCTCTACTTCAATAACTCGCTCGATGTGCACGGACCGGAGCGACTGGTCCCTCGCAGCGATGAACTCCGTGAGCTGATCGCACTGGTGCTGAAGGCGACGGCCTGAACCCGTCGAAACGCGAAGGAGGGCGGGAGCATCGCGCTCCCGCCCTCCTTCGTCTGTCGCCGATCAGACCTCGGTGATCTCGATCTGGCGGAAGAGGTCGGCGTCGATCGCGGCGCTCACGTCTTCGAGCAGCTCCTCCGACACGGGCGAGTCGAGCGTCAGCACGCTGAGCGCCTGCGCGCCGGCCGCCTGACGGGCGATCTGCATGCCCGCGATGTTGATGCCGGCTTCGCCGAACTTCTGGCCGTAGACGGCCACGATGCCGGGACGGTCGGTGTAGAGCATCACGACATGGTTCTTCTCGATCGGCAGCTCGAGGGTGTGGTCGTTGATGCCGACCAGCTTCTCGGTCTGCTTCGGACCGGTCAGCGTTCCGGAGACCGAGAGCTGCGAGCCGTCGGAGAGGGCACCGCTCAGCGTGATCACGTTGCGGTACTCGTCGCTCACATCGTCCTTGAGCAGACGCACCGCGATGCCGCGCTGCTCGGCGAGCAGCGGAGCGTTCACGTACGAGACGGTCTCGCTGACGATGTTCGTGAAGACGCCCTTGAGCGCCGCGAGCTTCAGCACGCTCACGTCGTAGTCGTTCAGCTCACCGTGCACCTCGACGTCGAGGCTGGTGAGCGGCGAGGTCGCGA
>NZ_JAGYWT010000555.1:0-1560 GCF_019279095.1 Microbacterium sp. BF1
ACGTGATCGATCTTGGCCCCGGCGCGGGCGACGCCGGCGGGACCGTAGTTGCAACTGGCACGCCCGTCCAGGTCGCGGATAAGGGCGTCGGTGCTTCCGCGAGCTACCTCGCCGCCGCACTGCAGGCGGCCGCTAACGTGACCCCATCGTGACGAGCGGGCCGCGGTGCGATATGAGAATCGGACCGATGCTGGGGACACCCCCGGTACGCCGAAGATAGTGCGGTCCCGGATCTCCGGAAGAGGGGTTGATCCAAGGCGGGGCATCCGGTATTCAGCCGCGGGATTGCGCTTGCAAGCGTCGAACCGCTTCCGCATCAGTCGGTGCGTAATTGGCGCCGCGCGCGATGCTCGAGCAGCTTCAGGTGGTTCGTATGTGCGCGGGGACCGAGTAGGTCCACGTCATGGGAACACTCGAATACAACAGCTCCCGGCCGCCGATTCAGGTCGACGACCAGACTCTCACGCATCTGAAGATCGTGATCGGGACGAAGCTGCGCCGCCAGGAGAGCTTCATGATGACGTGGCTCCCCCGCGATGAGGTTCCGGCCAGCCGTCTGACGATCTGGCTGCATCCGAGCATCCCCCTCATCTTCGCTTTCGACGATGCCGTGCTGCGGCCTAGCGACCCCGCACGGATCGAGCGGATGATGGAGCACGTCGCCGCGCGTGGGGAACTCGTCCTCGACCAGCTCCCCTGAACTGGCTCCCTGCGCGGCTCCTACTCGAAGGTAGTCTTGCGCGACCTGGGAAAAGGTGGGACTGTTGCTTCGCGTCTGCGACATCGATGGGTGGGGGCACCTTCCTGGGGACCGGTATCTTCGACGCGGTCGGGCGGTTGCTCTCCCTCCCCCAGAGTCTTCAGCAGCCGACCGATCACCCACCTCCGTCCCGGCGCGCGGAACACGGCGCCCCCTGGTCAGGATCCGCCTGACACACGCTGGTTTTCGACGGCGCGATTGCGTGCGGCACCGGTCTCGGCTGCCGCTAGGGTGAGCTTATGGCGACTCTTCACTACGGGGCATCCGATGATGCGATCCATATCGAGGACCGTGCTCTCGCACACCTGAAGATCGTCATCGCAACCAAGCTGCGCCGCAACGAATCGTTCACTCTGTCCTGGAAGCACCCCGAAGGAGAGCCCGGCGGGCGCTCCACGATCTGGGTTCACCCCTCGATCCCGCTGCGGTTCGTGTTCGATGAACCCGAGGCACCCCAGATCAACGTGAAGTGGGTAGAGCAGCTGATGCACACCGCGAACTCCAGCGGCGGGATCATGCTCGTCGATGAGGTCCTGGAGACGACCGAGCTCGAGGCCAGCAACGCCTAGAGCAGATCCCAGTTCCCGGACGCGCCCAGCGACAGCACCGCGTCGTCCGACTCGTACATCACGCTCTCATCGGTGATCAGCACCCGGCTACGCGGCGTGATCAACGCTCGGGTCTGATGCAGGAACAGGTGACATCTAGCGTGGCTAGCCGAGATGGCTGGCCTGGAAGGATGTCATCATGCCCAAGCCGTTTCCCAAGGAGTTCCGCGACGATGTGATCCGCGTTGCGGA
>NZ_JAGYWT010000556.1:0-1555 GCF_019279095.1 Microbacterium sp. BF1
CGTTGAAGATGATCGCGCTGGTCACCGCGGAAGCCGGCGAATGCAGCTGCATGATGTTGAGCGCCGCCAGTCCGGGGAAGACTCCCATGAACATCGCGGGGATGATCGCGAAGTACTTCGCGATCATGGCCTTCGCCCGTCTGCGTGATGTCGCCGACGGCGTCCGCGCAGTGGAACCCTCAGCCTCCTGGATCTCTGCCGGGATGACCGGAGACTTCGTCGAGGCGATCGCCGCCGGCGCGACACACCTGCGGATCGGCTCCGCAATCACCGGCCCCCGACCAGACCGGGGTTAACCTGTGAAAAGACCAGCCCGACACGTTCGAACCGGAGGACACGATGGGTAACCCGCTGAAGAAGACCATGGTGTATCTCGGCCTCGCCGATGAAGAAGAGGTCTACGAGGAGGAGACGCAGGCACCCGCCCGCGCTCACCGCGAACGTGACCGTGACCGCGAGGAGCCGGCACCGGCCCCCGTCACGCCGCTTCGTCGCCCCGTCGCCGTCCGCCAGCCGTCTGCAGGAGCCGTGAACGAGATTCTCACCGTCCACCCGAAGCAGTACCGCGACGCCCAGCTGATCGCGGAGAGCTTCCGCGAGGGCGTCCCGGTCATCATCAACCTCTCCCAGATGAGCGACGCCGACGCGCGTCGCCTCATCGATTTCGCGAGCGGGCTCTCTCTCGGTCTCTACGGCCGTATCGAACGCGTGACCTCGAAGGTGTTCCTGCTGTCGCCGGAGAACATCGCCGTCTCGGGTCACGGGGGCATCGCACACGCAGACGCCGAGTCTGCGGGCTTCGACCAGTCGTAGCCCGTGCAGCTGGTCTCCGTTTTTGCGAGCATCGTCCATCTGGTGCTCCTCCTGTACGTCTTCGTGCTTTTCGCGCGCCTGATCCTGGACTACATCCCGATGTTCAATCGGGAGTGGCGTCCCAAGGGTTTCGGATTGGTGGCTGCCGAGGCGGTCTACACGCTCACCGATCCGCCCATCCGGTTCTTCCGGCGGATCATCCCGCCGCTGCGGATCGGTTCGCTCTCTCTTGATTTCGGGTTCACGCTCACCCTTCTGATCGTTCTGATTCTGATGAACGTCGTCGGGCTGTTCATCCGCTGAAATCCAGGCGTGTCTCCCGATCGGACCTCGACCACTTCGCCCACTCTGGGTGTCGTGACATCGCGGCGCCAATGCGCGGGGGCTATGCTGGCACCCAGGTGCGCGCCCCGGGTTCGCGCCACATCACGACCACGCCATACATCGATACTGGCAATCGAACTCATCGAAAGAGGAGCCACCCATGGCACTTACCCCGGATGACGTCGTCACCAAGCAGTTCCAGCACGTCCGCTTCAAGGACGGCTTCGACCCGGACGAGGTCGACGACTTCCTCGACGAGATCGTCATCGAGTGGCGCAAGGCCCTCGAGGAGAACGTCGAGCTGAAGGCCAAGCTGGCCGCATACGAGTCCGGTGCTGCTCCTGAAGCCGCCGCTCCCGCTGCCGCCGCCCCTGTCGCCGAGGTTCCTGCGGAGCCCGCTCCGACCGGCTCCGCCACC
>NZ_JAGYWT010000557.1:0-1554 GCF_019279095.1 Microbacterium sp. BF1
GGTACTCGCGGCCGGCGATGGCGGCACGGCCGGACGTCGGCCGGTCGAGGCCGACGATCATCCGCATGGTGGTCGACTTCCCGGCGCCGTTCGGGCCCAGGAATCCGGTGACGCTGCCCGGCTTGACCGTGAACGACACGTCATCGACGGCGGTCTTGTCTCCGAATCTCTTGGTGAGGCCTTCTGCTGTGATCATGAGGACAACGTTACGGAGCGACCCCGGGATCGCGCGTCCTCCTCAAGTACACATCTGATGGAGAGAGGGTCCGCCCGGCGGCGGACATCCGCACCTCAGGGGCGAGGACGTGCCTGCACGCGCGCGGCCATCTCGTCGGAGGCGAGGACCGCCTCGTCGATGATCTCCCTCGACGCCGGCGCGGTCAGCCAGTCGTGGCTCAACGAGGAGGGGACCAGCAGCGGCATCCGATCGTGCAGATCGATGAGGTGTGCCGGGGCGGGGCGCATCACGATCGAGTAGCACGTGAACCACTCGCCGTCGGCGGTGCGCCCGCGCTGGGTGACCGCGGCCATGCCGAACAGGGTGCCGTCGTCGATGATGAACTCGTTCCACTGGCGAGAGGGCTTCTGCATCTCGTACCAGCTCGTCGCGGGCACGATCGCTCTCGACTTCGCCCCTCCTGGACGCTCCTGAAGGCGTTCGGCGCGGGTGTTGATCGAGGGGAACTTCGCCGGCTCGCCGTTCACGAGGAAGCCCCACCACGCGGGCTCCAGGGTCGGCGCGGCATCGGGCTGCACGACCAGGGGATTGAGGTTGCGCAGGCTCTTGCCCGTGGGGCGGACGGTCTCACCCGCATTCTCGCGGGCCCACACCCGCAGGCCCTCGAGCACCGCGTCGTCGGCGGCGGCGAGGAGCTCCGCATCGGTGAATCGGGGATCGAGACCGTAGCTCGCGCACATGCCGCCAGCGTAGCGCCGGGCTCCGACATCCGCAGGAACGAGAGCGCCCACGGGCTCGGGTAGGGTCGACAGGTGCCAGAGCCCCGTCGACTTCCCGCCCCGGTGGCACTGGGCGGTGCGGTGGCGATCGGGGTGATGACGGCGATCCAGGCGCGGATCAACGGAGTGCTCGGAGTGCGTGTCGACGATGGGATCGTCGCCGGCTTCGTCTCCTTCTCCGTGGGCCTTCTGGCGCTCGCGGTCGTGATCATCTGTCTCCCCTCCGCCCGACGAGGAGTGGCGAGACTCCGCGACGGCATCCGGCAGCAGACGATCCCGTTCTGGATGCTGCTCGGGGGCGCCTGCGGCGCGCTCACGGTCTCCACCCAGGGGCTCACGGCGGGAGTGCTCGGCGTCTCGCTGTTCACCGTCGGCGTGGTGGCCGGGCAGACGGTGCACGGCCTCGTGCTCGATCGGATCGGCTTCGGTCCGGCAGGCGTCGTCGCGGTCACTCCCGGTCGGGTCCTCGGCGGTCTGCTCGCGCTCGCGGCGGTCGGCATCTCGCTCTCCGGCGATGTGCTCGCCTCCGCACCGCTGTGGATGCTGCTGCTGCCGTTCGCAGCGGGCGTCGGCATCGCGTGGCAGGCGGCGACCAAC
>NZ_JAGYWT010000558.1:0-1545 GCF_019279095.1 Microbacterium sp. BF1
TCTTCGGGTTGTCGACGACGTGGCGGAGGATAGTCTCGGCCGCGCTGACGCCGTTGATCTCGTCGACGTCGGTGCCGGCAAACAAGGTGTTGATCTTGTCGATGACGTCTTGCAGCAGTCCGTACTTCGCTTCCCGCGGCTGCGCGGAGCCAGCCGCGGTGATGCCAGCGAGCTCCCCTGAAGATCCCGACGTGAGTCCAAGATTCTGCGCGTCGAGTTTCCGCAGGCGGTAGTGCGTGAGCACGATGTCGTCGGTGTTGACGGCCGACGGGTCGGAGTCCTCCCGTTCGATGGCGCGGCGGTACACGCGCAGGAAGACCGCCCACTTCTCGATGTCGGTGTCGCCGTAGTCGATGATCTGCGACAGGAAATCATACGCCCGGACGAACGCGAACACCGTGCCGCGGAACTCCTCCAGCCGTCCCTTCTCGAGGTCGTCGGAAGAATCCACCGCATCTTTCCAGCGGTCTCGGAACACATCGCGCGACGCCTTGATGTGTGAGTACAGCGTGTTGTGGCTCGACTTCGTGAGCCAGGCGTGCACGACCGCGTCGATGTCGTGCGGGTCGATGATCGACATGCTGCGAAGCTTCGTGAGCATGTCGTGGATGATGTTCGGATCCGACGGCTCGGTCAGCTCAGCATCTTCGTAGTAGACCTGGAACGCGGCGAGGATCTCGGCTGGGTCGTTGACGAAGTCGATGACGTAGGTGTTCTCTTTACCCGGGATCACGCGGTTGAGACGCGACAGCGTCTGTACCGCCGTGATACCGGACAGTTTCTTGTCGACGTACATTCCGACGAGCAGGGGCTGGTCGAATCCGGTCTGGAACTTGTTCGCGACGATCATGACTTGAAACTCGTCGCCGGCGAACGCGGTTTCGAGCGACCGTCCCTTCAGCCCCGGATTCAAGGACGTCTCGGTGAACTCCTCCGGCCCTGACTCCGTGTCGGCGACGCCACCTGAGAACGCGACCAGCGTGCCGAGGTCTCCGTCGAGCTTGTGGTCTTTCAGGTACGCGTCGATGGCCAGCTTGTAGCGCACCGCCTCTTTTCGCGAACCCGTGACGACCATCGCCTTCGCCCGGCCGCCGAGCTCGCTCCGCACATTCGCGCGGAAGTGCTCGACGATGACCGCGACTTTCTGCGCGATGTTCGTCGGATGCAGCCGCACCCACCGCATTACCTCGCTGCCGGCTTTCGCGATGTCGATCTCGACGTCGAGTCCGGTCGCCGCATCGGTGTGCGCGAGGTTGAAGGCGAGGTCGTAGGGCAGGTAGTTCTTGAGCACGTCGAGGATGAAGCCCTCTTCGATGGCCTGCTTCATCGAGTACAGATCGAACGCCTGTTTCTTGCCCGTCGCGTCCTCACGGCCGAAGAGCTCGACGGTCTTGCCTTTCGGGGTGGCCGTGAACGCCAGGAACGAGATCGTGCCGACCCCGACGTTCCGTGCCATGACGTCGGCGAGCACGTCTTCGGCGTCGACGGTGTCGCTATCGGCGTCCGATGCGCTGGCCGTGAGCACCTGCTTGAGGGATGCCGCGG
>NZ_JAGYWT010000559.1:0-1542 GCF_019279095.1 Microbacterium sp. BF1
GGACACGAGGGCCTCCTGGTTCCTGAAGCGGTTGAACTCAACAGCTCCACTTCACAACCGGAGGCCCTCACCTCTCAGCTCTTCACGGCCGTGTCGCCGAAACAACGTCCCTGGACATCACAACTAGATCAGGTTCGACGGGTCTGTTCTCAGCCGCGGATTGCGGCACCCCGTGTCACTGCTCGCAGTCTAGCGATCGGCCAGCAGAGCCTTCTCCTGCGCCCGCGTGAGTCCGGCCCGGCGCTCCCTGTCCACGCCGCGCACCCGTTCGTCGGCGACGACGCGTCGAGCGGTGTCGGCGAGGGGGCGCAGGTGTCCCCCGCTGTCGTGGAATGCGCTGTTCGAGCGGGTCATGAAGCCGGACATCTCGGGAGGAAGCCACAGCGGAAGCGAGAGCGGACCTGCCCAGTGCGCGACGCCGTGTGCTCGCAGCCACTCCTCGTCGGCGACCACCGTCTCCCCGGTGTGCCCTGCCTCCTCGCGCACGGTCTGCAGCAGTTCGGCGAGGGGTTGCTCGTCCCCGATCGCGTTGACCGCTCCGCTCCGCGTGGCGGCGACGATGTAGGCGGCCACGTCGTCGACGTCGATCACCTGCGCGCTGCGCCTCTCGAGCGGAGGCAGCAGCACGGGCTCCTCCCCCGCTCGGGAGAATGCCGCAGCCCAGTACCCGAAGCGGTCGCTCGGGTCGCCGTCCCCGACGATGAGTCCTGGTCGCACGATGAACGCGCGATCCCCCAGCATCGTGAGGGCGTCTTCGGCCGCCGCCTTCTGCGAGCCGTACTCGTACTCGTCGCCGGGGCGGGCGGCAGGATGCCGCGGCGCCGATTCATCGGCGCCGACCGTGGCGTCATCGGCGTACACCGAGAGGGAGGACACGTACGTCCATCGCGCCGTGCGGTCTCCGAGAGCCTCGACCGCTGCCACGACGTGCCTGGCCTGAGAGGAGATGTCGACGACGTGATCCCAGTCCTTCCGCGCGAGCGCGGCGTATACCTCGGGGTCGTCACGGTCGCCGGTCACGAGCACCGCTCCTGCCGGCGCGAGGCGCTCGCCCCGGGCCAGACATGTCACGGCCGCTCCGGACTCGAGCCATCTCCGGGCGATCCGCCCGGAAAGCCACCCCGTCCCGCCGAGGATCAGAACATTCGTCATGGCTCCATGCCACCAGCAACCGCTGCGAGAGGGAAGCCCTCTCCCCTCAGGGCAGAGGGCCCCCTCCGGGACAGCACATCGCTCAGTCGCGGAGCGCTGCTCCGAATCGCTGCGCGGCGACGTCGACACCCGCGAGCTTGGCCGCGGTGGCCTCGGCCGCCGTGAGGGTGCGATCGTCGGCGCGGAATCGCAGAGCGAAGGTGAGGCTTTTGGACCCCTCCGGCACGCCGTCTCCGCGATAGTCATCCACGAGACGCACCGATTCCAACAGCGCACCGGCTCCCTCGGCGAGGGCGGCCTGCACATCTGCGGCCGGAACTTCGGCGGGCAGTGTGAGCGAGACGTCCTGCGTGGCGGCGGGGAACGTCGCCGCATCGCTGTCGACGTTCC
>NZ_JAGYWT010000056.1:0-8891 GCF_019279095.1 Microbacterium sp. BF1
CCGCAGGGGCTGCTCGGACGCAGGGAAAGGTTGGGCTGATCGCCATGGACTTCGGAAGCATCTTCTCGAACACGGCCGTCTACCTGTTCAGCCCTGTCACCATCGCCTACGCCCTCGCGGCGACCGGATGCTCGGCGTGCGCGGCGCACTCCCCGAGCTCCCGCACCACTCCCTGTTCTTCACCGACGACTGGGACGCGAACTTCGACGCGATCTTCGGGGCCGCCCCGACCGTGCCGGACCCGGCGTCGATCTACGTGTGTCGCCCCAGTGCCACGGACCCCGAGGTCGCACCCGCCGATCACGAGAACCTGTTCGTGCTGATCCCGGTGCCCGCGGACGTCGATCTCGGACACGGTGGACCCGACGGAGAGGGATCACCCGCGATCGAACGCGCAGCGGACGCGGCGATCGATCAGGTCGCGACCTGGGCCGGGATCCCCGATCTCCGCGACCGCATCGTGGTGCGCGAGACGAAGGGTCCCGCCGACTTCCGCGACGACTACCACTCCTGGCACGGCGGCATGCTGGGGCCCGCGCACATCCTCTCGCAGAGCGCGATGTTCCGTGCTCAGAACACGTCGAAGCGCGTGCAGGGTCTGTTCTACGCGGGTGCCACCACCGCGCCGGGTGTCGGTGTCCCGATGTGCCTGATCAGTGCGGAGATCGTCCTCAAGCGCATCCGCGGCGATCACTCCCCCGGTCCGCTCCCCGTCCCCCGCACCTCACCTGCGGGGACAGAGGCGTCCTGATGGGCGTGGTGTACCTGGCGGCCCTTCTCCTGTCGCTGGGCTGCATGCTGCTGCTGGACTGGCGATTTCGACTCTTCTTCTGGCGCGATGCGGTATCGGCTGCGGTGGTGACGGCCGTCGGTCTCGTCTTCTTCCTGATCTGGGATATCGCCGGCATCGCCAACGGGATCTTCTTCCGGGGCGACGGCATGATCGCGACGGGATTGGTGCTCGCGCCGGAGCTGCCCCTCGAGGAACCGATCTTCCTGCTGTTCCTCGTGGTGTGCACCATGATCATCTACACCGGAGCAGAACGGGTGCTGACGCGGCGCCGCAAGCAGGCGGAAGGCGGCGGGTCATGACCTATATCCAGCTCTCCGCGTGCTTCGTCGCCGTCGCCGTCCTCGGCGGCATCGGGCTCGCGTTCGCATCCCGCGGAAAGGGCCCGCGACCGCTCGCCGTCGTGCTGACCGTGATCGTGCTGTTCCTGCTCACCGCGGCCTTCGACACCGCGATGATCGCAAGCGGCCTCTTCCACTACGCGCAGGACCCGCTGCTCGGCGTGCACATCGGACTGGCTCCCATCGAGGACTTCGCGTACCCCCTGGCGGGCGCGCTGCTCCTTCCGGCCCTGTGGACGGCGATGCGCGCCCGGCGGCGAGTGCAGGATCGTCGAACGCTCGAACAGGAGGAACGACGATGAGCACTGCCGCAGCCCCGTCGAACAGCATCGGACGCGACATCGCCCAGATCGTGCTGTCGTCGCGTCCGATCAGCTGGATCAACACGGCCTTCCCGTTCGCCGCCGCGTATCTGCTCAGCACACGCGAGATCGATCTGACGCTGGTGATCGGCACGCTGTACTTCCTCATCCCCTACAACCTCGCGATGTACGGGATCAACGATGTCTTCGACTACGCCTCCGACCTCGCGAACCCCCGCAAGGGCGGGATCGAGGGGGCCCTCCTCGCACCCCGCATGCACCGGACGACGCTCTGGGCGGCGGCGGTGACGAACATCCCCTTCCTCGTCTACCTCGTGATCGTCGGGAATCCGGCGTCCTGGCTCTGGCTGACGGTCAGCGTGTTCGCCGTGATCGCGTACTCCGCCCCCGTCCTGCGCTTCAAAGAGCGCCCGTTCCTCGATTCCATCACCTCGAGCACGCACTTCGTGAGTCCTGCCATCGTCGGCCTCGCCCTCGCCGGGGCGCCGGCGACCGCCGCGACGGTCATCACGCTCAGCGCCTTCTTCCTCTGGGGCATGGCCGCACACGCCTTCGGCGCCGTGCAGGACATCGGGCCCGATCGCGAGGCCGGGATCTCGTCGATCGCCACTGTCATCGGAGCGCGCGCGACCGTACGCCTGTCCCTCTCCCTGTGGGTGATCGCGGGCGCAGCCATGCTGCTGACGCCCTGGCCGGGCCCGCTCGCCGCGGCCCTGGCTCTGCCCTACGTCGTGAACGCGGCTCGGTGGTGGAACGTGACCGATGAGACCTCCGGCTCCACGAACCGCGCCTGGCGACGTTTCATCGCCCTGAACTACTTCGCCGGTTTCCTCGCCACGATGATCCTCATCCTCGCGTGGATCTCCTGACCCGCAGCACACCCGAAAGGAACCCGATGTCCCGCCGCGAACCGACGCCGACCCCGTCCACGAGGGAGCGTTCACGACGACACTCCTGGGTGCGCGTCTTCCTCCCCGTGGCCCTGATCCTCGTGTGGCTGGTGGGCGCATCGCTCGGCGGACCCCTGTTCGGCAAGGTCGACGAGGTCTCCTCCAACGAGCAGACCACCTACCTCCCCGAGTCCGCGGATGCGACCCAGGTGCAGAAGCTGCTGGGCGAGTTCAACGACAGCGACTCGATCCCGGCCATCGCCGTGTTCACCTCCGACGAGAAGCTCACCGCTGCCGAGCTCGACGCGATCTCCGGTGCCGTCGCGGACGCGCCGAAGGTCGAAGGCGTCGGCGAAGACGTCTCTCCCGCACTCCCCTCGGATGACGGCCGCGCGGTGCAGGCCTTCATCCCGATCGACTCCGACGCCGAGCTCGCGGACGCGACGAGCGCTCTCGGGGAAGAGCTGCGCGCTGCGGTCCCTGACGGGATCACGGTCTACATCACGGGACCCGCGGGGTTCAGTGCCGACCTGGTGGCGGGCTTCGCCGGTATCGACGGCCTACTCCTGGGCGTCGCGCTCCTCGCCGTGCTGGTCATCCTGGTGCTGGTGTATCGCTCGTTCCTCCTCCCGTTGGTCGTGCTGTCCACCAGCCTCTTCGCCCTCTGCGTCGCGCTGCTCGTGGTGTGGTGGCTCGCGAAGTTCGAGATCCTGCTGCTCAGCGGCCAGACGCAGGGAATCCTCTTCATCCTGGTGATCGGCGCTGCCACCGACTACGCCCTGCTGCTGGTCGCGCGCTTCCGAGAAGAGCTGCGCGTCTCACAGGACAAGGGCACCGCGATCATGGCGGCGTGGAAGGGCTCGGTCGAGCCGATCGTCGCATCTGGCGGCACGGTGATCGCAGGGCTCCTGTGCCTGCTGCTCAGCGATCTGAAGTCCAACAGCACGCTCGGGCCGGTCGCGGCGATCGGCATCGTGTTCGCGATGCTCTCCGCCCTGACGCTGCTGCCGTCACTGCTGCTGCTCTTCGGACGCGCCGTCTTCTGGCCGCGACGCCCGCGCTTCGAGCCGGAGGTCGTCGCCGCAGAGCACGGCATGCGCACCACGGGTCTGTGGGCGCGACTCGCCGGCTTCATCAAGCGCCGTCCGCGCGTGATCTGGATCGTGACCACGCTCGTCCTGCTCGCGGGAGCGGCGGGAGTCACCCAGCTCGATGTGGACGGCGTGCCGCAGTCCGACCTGGTCCTCGGTGCATCGGAAGCGCGCGATGGCCAGGTGGCGCTCGGCGAGCACTTCCCCGGCGGATCCGGCAGTCCGGTCTACGTCGTCGTCGCCGAGGACCAGCTGCAGGACGCCGCTGACATCCTGCTCGCGAACGACGGCGTCGACGCGGTCTCCGTGACCTCCGCCGACTCCCCGAGTGGCTCGGCCCCTGTGACCGCAGACGGGATCACGGCCGTGGGCCCTCCCGGAACGCCGGTCCCCGAGCCGACCACGGTGAAGGGCGACGTGCTCCTGCAGGGCACTCTGACCGATGCGGCGGACTCCGAGGCCGCAGCCTCCACGGTGCGCGAGCTTCGCGGCGAGCTCGACGGCGTGGATGCCCTGGTGGGAGGAGTCACGGCGACCTCGATCGACACCAACGACGCCTCGATCCACGACCGGAACCTCATCATTCCCGTCATCCTCGTGGTGATCATGTTCATCCTGATGCTGTTGTTGCGCTCTGTCCTCGCGCCCGTGCTGCTGATCCTCACCACGGTGCTGTCCTTCGGCACGGCGATGGGGGTGTCGGCGCTCGTCTTCAATGGCATCTTCGCCTTCCCCGGTGCCGATCCCGCAGTTCCTCTCTTCGGGTTCGTCTTCCTCGTCGCGCTCGGCATCGACTACAACATCTTCCTGATGACGCGAGTGCGCGAGGAGTCGAAGGCGCATGGGACGCGGGAGGGCATCCTGCGCGGGCTCTCGATCACCGGCGGCGTGATCACCTCGGCGGGTCTCGTGCTCGCCGCGACCTTCGCCGCGCTGTCGGTGATCCCGATCCTGTTCCTGGTGCAACTCGCCTTCATCGTCGCCTTCGGTGTGCTCCTGGACACCTTCGTCGTGCGTTCGCTGCTGGTCCCGGCGCTGACCTACGACATCGGCAAGGCGATCTGGTGGCCGTCGAAGCTGTGGCGGCGCGGGAAGGACTGAGACGTGGCGGCGTGCATCCGGTCGCTTAGACTGGATGCACGCCCACGTAGCTCAGGGGATAGAGCAGCCCTCTCCTAAAGGGCAGGTCGCAGGTTCGAATCCTGTCGCGGGCACGACGTCGAAGAGAAGAGGGGCCGCCCGAAAGGGTGGCCCCTCTTCGTCGTCTCAGGCCCTCGTCAGCGGGTCCGCGGCGTCAGGCGGCCAGAGCGAGGTACGGCTCCCATCGCGGGTCGCTGCGTTCGGTTCCGCGCACGGTCCAGGCGGTGCCGTGCGGCGGTCGAGGGGTGAAGCGCAGCTGCCAGCGCATCTCCTGCGGCGTGCGATCACTCTTGACGTTGTTGCAGCGCAGGCAGCACGCGACGAGGTTCTCCCAGGAGTCCGCTCCCCCGCGCGAGCGCGGCAGCACGTGATCGATCGTCGATGCCGCCTTCCCGCAGTATCCGCAGCGGTGGTTGTCGCGGCGGAGCACGCCGCGCCGGGTGACCGGCACACGCCTGCTCGTCGGGACCCGCACGTAGCGGGCCAGGATGATGACCGCCGGGCGATCGTAGACGCCGTGCGTGCCCCAGACGGGGTCTTCCTCGATCCGTTCGATCACGGTCGCCTTGTCGTTCATCACCAGCACCAGGGCTCGTTTGAACGACACGATCGCCAGCGGTTCGTATCCGGCATTCAGGACCAGTGTGCGCATTCGTCATCCTCTCGATCCGCCGGGACGGCTTCCCGGCACTCTCGACTCACACGAGGTCGTGCAGGAGGCAGATCGATCGCGGGGACGAAAAAAGGCGCCGTCTAGAGACAGCGCCTTTCGCGCACGGCAACGCCGTGGCATCCCTGCGGGCTATGCAGAAGGACGTGACGACCGAGGGCATCCATGGTTCGGATGCTCGGTATTCGCTCCATCAGCCTCTCCCACCTGTACGACAACGGGATCAGGCTAACCCATCGCGCTGGGTGCAGGGCGAAACAGCGGGTGAATGGAGTGAGGCGTGTCCGGAAATCAGCCGGCGTTGACCGAGAGCCAGGACATGGGCTCCACGAGTCCGCCGTTGATCCAGACCTCGAAGTGGAGGTGGTTGGCGGTCGAGCGGCCAGTGCTGCCGACGTAGCCGATCAGCTGCCCGGCGGAGACCGACTGCCCCGCCTGCACCTGACGCGAGCCGTAGAGCATGTGGCCGTAGGTGGTCTGCACACGCTGTCCGCCGACGACGCTGTCGAGCATCACGGCAACGCCGTAGCCGCCGATGCTCTCGGCGGAAGCACGGACGACGCCGCCGGCGGCCGCATAGATCGGCGTACCGGCCGGAGCGAGCATGTCGGCACCGTTGTGCGCACCACCCACCGTGCGACTGACGTTCCACGAACCCATGGGAAGCGGATAGCGCACCTCACCGGAACCCGGCGAGGTGAGCGCGTAGCCCGCGGTGTTGAAGCGGGAGGAGGCGGTCCCTGCGGTGGAAGCGGCGGAAGCGGCGGCGGCTGCACGTGCTGCGGCCGCCTCTTCTGCCTTCTTCTTCTCGATCTCCTCGGGGGTGGTCGCGCTGAAGGTGCCGCGAGCGAGGGGTGCCGCAGTGGCCTGCGAAGCGACGACGAGAGACTGCGCGTCGACGGCCGCGAGCTGCTGAACAGTCGTCGGCGCGGCTTCGCTCGGCTTCGCCGAGGCGAAGGCGGGCAGCGCGATTCCGGCGACCAGTGCACCGACGGCTCCGAAGATGGCGATGGATCGGAGTGGCTTGACGGCCTTGCGAGCACTCATGCGCGCACCGGATCGGCGGGCGGGTACTCGGTCTTCAGATGTCTTCTTCGCGGGCGGTTCGATGTCTGCGGCCAAAACTTGGTCCTCCTGGGCCCTCGCGCTGTTCGGGTCAGCGCTGGCTCGTCGGCACTCTGCTCTCGTGGCACGAATGTAGCTCGGGTACTTTGTGCGTTCCTGCCGTGAAGACGACGAGCCTGGAAGGCAATCTTCGCGGGTTCATCTCCAGCGGGCTTCTTCGCTGGCGACCTGTCCGAGGTTACCGGAAGATAACGATCATGTCACCCCGGGAATCTGACAATCACCGCAGAAGCCTCCGGCGCCCCGCCGCTGCGCTGGCGACGGTCCCGGATTTCTCGCGGGATCAGGCCGGTTCGCCCACCAGGAAGATGTGCGATGCCAGCTCCACCGGGAGCTCGAGCCCCTCGTCTTTGCCGTCCATCTGGATGAGCACGTAGCCCTCGCTGAAGCGGAAGTCTCCGTGGGCGCCGGGAACGACACCCGCGTCACGCAACTGCTCGAGCAGCTCGGGATCGACCTGAGCCGGCTCGGCGAGACGACGGACCGTGCCCTCGACGGGTGCACCCGCGGCGTTCAGACGCTGCACGAGTCCGATGACGCCCTCGTCGAACGTGCGCGCGGGAACGTCTCCGAGCTGGTCGAGTCCGGGGATCGGATTGCCGTACGGCGACTCGGTGGGATGTCCGAGCAGCTCGACGAGGCGGCGTTCGACCTGCTCGCTCATGACGTGCTCCCAGCGGCAGGCCTCTTCATGCACGAACGCCCAGTCGAGTCCGATGACGTCGGACAGCAGACGCTCGGCGAGCCGATGCTTGCGCATGACGTTGACGGCCTTGTTGCGCCCCGCGTCTGTGAGCTCGAGAGTGCGGTCCTCGGAGACGATGACGAGACCGTCGCGCTCCATGCGGCCGACGGTCTGCGACACGGTCGGACCGGAGTGGCCGAGACGTTCGGAGATGCGCGCGCGCAGAGGCACGATGTTCTCCTCCTCGAGTTCGAGGATGGTGCGGAGATACATCTCCGTGGTGTCGATCAGGTCGGTCATGTGCAGGCCCTCCGAGGTTCTTAGGCAAGCCTACATTCCTCGGCGGACATCGGACTCTCGAGCGGTCCTGCGACAGGTCGAGCGCCCCCTAGAATCGACCCATGGCGATCGAGATTCCCCGTGACCTCCTGCCCATCGACGGCCGCTTCGGCTGCGGTCCCTCGAAAGTGCGCCCTGCGCAGCTCGAGGCGCTGGTCTCTTCGGGGTCGACGATCCTGGGGACATCGCATCGTCAGGCGCCGGTGAAGAACCTCGTCGGCAGCGTCCGCGAGCAGCTCGCCGCCCTGTTCCGCATTCCCGAGGGATACGAGATCATCCTCGGCAACGGCGGATCGACCGCGTTCTGGGACGCGGCAGCCTTCGGCCTCATCGACCGCCGTAGCCAGAACCTCGTGTTCGGCGAGTTCGGCGGCAAGTTCGCCGCCTCCGCCGCCGCCCCTTGGCTCGAGGCACCCGACGTGCGCAAGGCCGAGCCCGGCTCGCTGACCGTCGCCGAGGTCGTGGAAGGCGTCGACGTGTACGCCTGGCCGCACAACGAGACCTCGACCGGCGTCGCCGCACCGATCCAGCGCATCGCCGTCGATGGCGCACTGACCGTCATCGACGCCACGAGCGCGGCGGGAGGTATCGACTTCGATGCCGCACAGGCCGACGTGTACTACTTCGCACCGCAGAAGAACCTCGGCTCCGACGGTGGCCTGTGGTTCGCCGCGGTCTCGCCGGCCGCGATCGAGCGCATCGATCGAATCGCCGCGTCGGGTCGCTACATCCCCGAGTTCCTGAGCCTGAAGAACGCGGTCGACAACTCGCGGCTCAACCAGACGTTGAACACCCCGGCGCTGACGACCCTGCACCTGCTCGACAGCCAGCTGCGCTGGATCCTCGACAACGGCGGCCTCGCCTGGGCGGCGGCGCGCACCGCCGATTCGTCTTCGGTTCTGTACGACTGGGCCGAGGCCTCCTCCGTCGCGACGCCGTTCGTCACGGAAGCCGCACACCGCTCACCCGTGGTCGCCACTATCGACTTCGACGACAGCATCGATGCCGCGGCGATCGCGAAGACGCTCCGCGCGAACGGGATCGTCGACACGGAGCCCTATCGCAAGCTCGGGCGCAACCAGCTGCGCGTGGCCACGTTCGTCTCGATCGAGCCGGATGATGTGCGTCAGCTGACCCGATCGATCGAGTACGTGCTGGAGAACCTGGGCGCCTGAGCGCCTGGAGTCACTCCTCCTCGTCGACCTCGCCGGCGTCCTCATCGAGGGCGTCGGCGTCGTCGTCTTCCGGCTCTTCGTCTTCGGCGGCGCCGTCGTCGAGTTCGTCGATGTCCACGCCGTCCAGATCGCCGGCGTGCAGGATGTCCGCTTCGCCGTCGTCGAGGTCGTCGTCATCGAGGTCGTCGTCGTCGAGACCATCGTCGGCCAACGCATCGTCGCCGATCGCCACGTCGCCGCCGGCAGCAGCGGCCGCCTCGGCGAGCTCGACCTGTTGGGCGCGGTACTCGGCCAGCCTCTCGGCCCAGGGGACCCACTCCGG
>NZ_JAGYWT010000560.1:0-1540 GCF_019279095.1 Microbacterium sp. BF1
AAGTACGGACTGCTGCAAGACGTCATCGACAAGATCAACACCTTGTTTGCCGGCACCGACGTCGACGAGATCAACGGCGTCAGCGCGGCCGAGACTATCCTCCGCCACGTCGTCGACAACCCGAAGATCCAGGCGGAGGCGATGGCGAACACCCCCATCGACTTCGAGACCTCGCCGACCATCGTCGCCGAGCTCGAAGATGTCATAGGTCAGGCAGAGCAGATCAGGGGCGAGAGTCGCCGTCGGGATGTGCACGGCGCCGTCGAACAGGATGCGATCGTAGATCTCGTCGGAGAGCAGCAGCAGCTGGTGCTCTCGAGCGATCTGCACCAAGCCCTCGAGGATCTGGCGGGAGTACACCACTCCCGTGGGGTTGTTCGGGTTGATGATGACCAGTGCCTTGGTGCGCGGCGTGATCTTCGATCGGATGTCCTCGAGGTCAGGCTGCCACTGGTCATCCTCATCGCAGAGGTAGTGGACGGGAGTGCCGCCGGCGAGGCTGGTCATCGCCGTCCAGAGCGGATAGTCCGGCGCCGGGATGAGGACCTCGTCGCCCTCGTCGAGCAGCGCCTGCATCGTCATCGTGATGAGCTCGGAGACACCGTTTCCGAGGTACACGTCGTCGGGGTCGAACCGCGGGAAGCCCTCGATCTCCTCGTACCGGCTCACCACGGCACGTCGAGCCGAGACGATGCCCTTGCTGTCGCTGTATCCGTGGGCCGTCGGCAGCGCGGCGAGCATGTCGCGCACGATCTGGTGCGGGGCGTCGAAGCCGAAGATCGCCGGGTTGCCGGTGTTCAGCTTGAGGATCTGATGCCCCTCCGCCTCCAAGCGCGCCGCCTCGACGAGGGCGTTTCCGCGAATCTCGTACAGGACGTTCTTGAGCTTCGACGACTGGTCGAAGTTGCGCGTTGGGGTCATCGACCAAGCCTACAGCGACGAGAGGAGGGCCAATCCACGCGGACTGGCCCTCCTCTGTGCGGAGAGACTACTTCTTCTTCTTGCACTCCGACATCCGTCCGTTCTCCCGACGCCTGGCACGGGTACGGGCGCCGGTCGGGCTCACTCGCACGCCGTGAGCAGCAGCGCCGCGTTGTGACCTCCGAATCCGAACGAGGTCGACAGCACCGTGCGGACCGGATGCGGTCGCTCCCGGTCGCGGACGAAGTCCCACCCGTCCGCGCACGGATGCGACAGGTTGATGGTCGGAGGCAGCACCTGATCGCGAAGAGTCATCGCGGCGATGACCGCTTCGGTGACGCCCGCTGCGCCGAGCAGATGCCCGGTGGTTGACTTCGTCGCGGTGAGTGGAACGGATGGCGCTCCTGATCCCAGCGCCTGTGCGAGCGCGACGAGCTCGGCTTTGTCGCCGAGAACCGTGCCCGTGCCGTGGGTGTTCACATGGTCGACCTGCGCGGCGCGGATGTCGGCGTCGGCGAGGCACGCATCGATCGCTTTGGTCGCCCCGGCGGCGTCCGGGTCCGGTGCCGTGGCGTGATGCGCGTCGCTGGTCGCACCGAACCCGGCGATGGTCGCGAGG
>NZ_JAGYWT010000561.1:0-1536 GCF_019279095.1 Microbacterium sp. BF1
CATGGATCGCTGAGGGCCAGCAGCTCGTGGCAGATCTGCAGGCAGAACTCGGGCCGGGCTTGTCCGTCGTCGGCGATTTTGCCCGGTATGCCCCGTCGCGTAGGTCGTAGGCTCTGCGCATGAGCGACAGCAGCCCGCAGCTGCTGCTCGCGGACGAGCCGACGGGAAACCTCGACCAGCGCACCTCGGGCGAGGTGATGGAGCTGTTCGAGGAGCTGAACGCCGATGGGCTCACGCTCATCGTCATCACCCACGACGATGCGGTGGCACGGCGTGCCGGCCGCAGCATACGCATCGCCGACGGCCGATTGACGGAACTGTGAAACGCGTGCTGCGGCGTCGCAGGAACGTCGAGGAAACGAGCGCCGAGAACCCCGGCGATGAGGTCGTGGAGCCGAAGAACTCGGCGGCCGCGCTGCTCCCGGCGGTGAAGCATGCTGATCGGTTCACGTTCCAGGACCTCGTGGCCGAGGCCACGGCCGACATCGGCTCGCGTCCGGCACGGCTCGTCATGACCATCCTCGGCACGGTCCTCGGTATCGCTTCGCTGGTCGCGACGCTCGGATTCGCGCAGACCGCCGCCGCGCAGATCGCGAGGCAGTTCGACGGCGTCGCTGCGACGCAGGTGGTCGTCACCCCGGCCAAGGCGCAATCGGGCAAGGGGAACACGACGGTCGCGACCGGGCGGCTGCCGTGGGACTCTCCCGAGCGCGTGAAGCTGTTGGCCGGTGTGGACAGCGCCGCACTGATCGCCCCGGTCGAGCTCGCGGACGGCGAGACGATCACGGCAGTGCCGGTGAACGATCCATCGGCACCGATCACGGCATCCCCGAAGCTCTTCGCCACCACGCAGGACCTTCCGGAGACGGTGGACGGCGACCTCGTGACCGGTCGCTTCTTCGATGACGGACACGACGCCCGTGGCGACCGCGTCGCGGTTCTGGGACAGCGCGCGGCCGAGCGGATGGGGATCAACCGCGTCGATTCGCAGCCCTCGATCTTCATCGCCGGTGTCTCATATTCCGTCATCGGCATCATCGAGGGCATGGATCGCCGTTCCGAGTTCGTGGACGGGGTCATCATCCCTCAAGGGTCCGCTCGTGCCGACTTCGGACTGACCGCGCCCTCCGAGCTGACGATCCACATCGCGCTGGGGGCGGGGCCGCAGGTCGCGAAGCAGGCGGTGCTGGCCCTCCAGCCCGACGACCCCGACTCGCTCGAGGCGCGGTCACCGGCGGCATCGTCCGACCTCAGCCAGAACGTGCAGGCCGACGTGAACGTCGTGTTCCTCATCCTGGGCGTCATCGCTCTGCTCGCCGGCGGTCTCGGCATCGCCAACGTCACCCTGCTCTCGGTGATGGAGCGCATCGGCGAGATCGGGCTGCGGCGTGCGCTCGGCGCGACCCGGCGACAGATCGGCGCGCAGTTCATGGTGGAGTCCATCGTCATCGGGTTCATCGGCGGCATCATCGGGTCGGCACTCGGCGTGGTCGCGGTGATCGCCGTCGCGGCGGTGCAGGGGTGGTCGCCCGTGAC
>NZ_JAGYWT010000562.1:0-1534 GCF_019279095.1 Microbacterium sp. BF1
AACGTCACCGGCATCGCCCGTGTCACCTCGGCAGCTCTCCCGTGGCTGCGGAAGTCCCCGTCGGCGGCGGTGTGCAACACGGCATCCATCGCATCGACCACCGGGCTGCCGCAGCGCGCGCTCTACAGCGCGTCAAAGGGTGCCGTCTCCGCTCTCACCCGCGCGATGGCCGCCGACCACCTGCACGAGGGGATCCGTGTGAACGCGGTCAACCCGGGCATGTGGACGACGGCATCCCTCTCCGCGGGCTCGCGCAGGTCGACGATCACACTCACCCCGAGCGCGATCAGGAGCTTCTCCCCCGCTTCGCTCAGCGCTTCGGGCGCACCGGAGCGGACCAGCCATGGCCTCCTGGTGTCACTCGCCCGGACGTTGAAGAGCCCGTCCACGTCAATCGCCAGCATGAGACCGTCCCGCCGTTACATGTATTTCGAACCACACGAAACGTCATTACAGTCGGGGTACGTCACCGTCTGCTGACCCGGCGATGACGCCCGGCTGGCCGGGAGGTGAACGGTCGGGTGCGCTACTCCTCGGCGATCGCTTCAGCGACGACGTGACGCATGCCCGCAGCGTCCGACGGGGCCACATCGCTGGCGAGGGCAGAGTGCAGCGCATGCAGCACGACGGTGTGTCCGATTCGCGCGAGGAAAGGGTCGACGTCGTGCGTCAGGGCTGCAGGGCCCGTCGCGACGACGATGTCGGCGGTGCGCCCGATGGGCGAACGAGCGAAGCTGGTGACGACGGCGACGCGTGCTCCGCGGTCCGCAGCGGCAGCGCAGGCACGGAGCGTCTGGACGTTCGCACCGGAGTAGCTCAGTCCGAAGCACAGGTCGTCCTCGGTCAGGCTGTTGACGGCGAACTGCTGGGCGAGCGGATCGACGGGCGCCTCGACCGGACGCCCCAGGATGCTGAGACGCATCGCGAAGTCCTGCAGCGGCGGCCCGGAGAACCCGTTGCTGACCAGCACCACGCGGCGGGCATGACGCAGCGCCGTCGCGGCCTCCTGAAGGAGCACCGGGTTCACGCTGTCTTGGGCGAGGCGCACCGCTTCCACGGCGTCATCGAAGGTGTCGGAGGTGACATCGTCTTCCCGGGGACGCAGGGGCGTCGAGCGAGCGAGTTCCAGACGGAGGTGCTGGAACCCGCGGAAGCCCAGGCTCTGGCATGCGCGGATCACGGTTGCCGTCGACGTTCCCGCGGCCTGGGCGAGTTCGGCCGTCGACCACATGACGACCTCCGCAGGTCGCTCCAGAATCAGCGCCGCGACTCGCGACTCACTGGGCCCGAGCAGGGACGACGAGGCACGCACACGAGCGAGCACGCTGAGATCAGGGCGGGAGATGACCATGGCTTCCTCACCGGCGCACACGTCGGAATGCACCTGCATGGAATGTAGCGCCCGAAGTCGAACGGAGAGGAAACTCCGTCGCGTCCCTCAGACCTCGGCCTCTTCGGGGCGGGCGCGCACCGTGGCCGATCCGAGGGACACGGTCGCCAGCAGCCCGAGCACGAGGAACCCCGCGGCCGTCCA
>NZ_JAGYWT010000563.1:0-1533 GCF_019279095.1 Microbacterium sp. BF1
TTGGCCTCTCCCTCACTGAAGAACACCCGGGCCTCGGAGACCGGGAGGTCGAGAACCTCGGTGATGTCCTTGCCCGCGAGCTTGTACTCGAGCACGCCGACCTGGAAGCGCTTGCCTCCGCAGTCTTTCGCAGGAGCGCTCTGGCTCTGCCCGTTGCCGTTGCTGTTGCCGCGCTGGCGACGACCGCTCTGCCCGTTGCCGTTGCTGTTGCCGCCCCCATTGCTGTTGCTGGAGCGGTGCTTCACGACCGGGTCGTGGTGCACGATCACGCCACGACCGGCACACACCTCGCACGCCTCGCTGAAGGTCTCCAGCAAGCCGAGGCCGAGCTTCTTTCTCGTCATCTGCACGAGGCCGAGTGAGGTGACCTCGGCGACCTGGTGCTTCGTGCGGTCGCGGCTCAGGCATTCGATCAGTCGACGCAGCACGAGGTCGCGGTTGGATTCGAGCACCATGTCGATGAAGTCGACGACGATGATGCCGCCGATGTCACGCAGACGCAGCTGGCGGACGATCTCCTCCGCAGCCTCGAGGTTGTTCTTGGTGACCGTCTCCTCGAGGTTTCCGCCGGAGCCGACGAACTTGCCGGTGTTGACGTCGACGACCGTCATGGCCTCGGTGCGGTCGATCACGAGCGAGCCGCCGGAAGGCAGCCACACCTTGCGGTCGAGCGCCTTCTCGATCTGCTCCGTGATGCGGAAAGCATCGAAGGGGTCGGTCTCGTCCTCGTAGGCCTCGACGCGCTCCAGCAGGTCGGGGGCGACGCTCTCCAGGTACGCACGGATGGTCTGCTGCGCATCTTCGCCCTGGATCAGCATCTTCGTGAAGTCCTCGTTGAAGACGTCGCGGACGATCTTCACGAGAAGGTCGGGCTCAGCGTGCAGGAGCGCGGGCGCCTGCTGGTTCTCGACCTGCTTCTGGATGTGCTCCCACTGCGAGGTGAGTCGCTGTACGTCACGGGTCAGCTGGTCTTCGGTGGCACCCTCGGCCGCAGTGCGGACGATCACGCCGGAGGACTCCGGCAGCACCTCCTTGAGGATGCGCTTGAGGCGCGCACGCTCGTTGTCGGGGAGCTTGCGGCTGATGCCGTTCATCGACCCGCCCGGCACGTAGACCAGGTAGCGGCCGGGGAGCGAGATCTGGCTCGTGAGACGCGCGCCCTTGTGTCCGACCGGGTCCTTCGTCACCTGCACGAGAACGCGGTCGCCGGGCTTGAGCGCCAGCTCGATGCGACGCGGCTGGTTGCCGGTCTCGACACCGTCCCAGTCGACCTCGCCGGAGTACAGCACGGCGTTGCGCCCGCGACCGATGTCGACGAAGGCGGCCTCCATGCTGGGGAGGACGTTCTGGACACGGCCCAGGTAGACGTTCCCGATGAGCGACGCGTCCTGGTTGCGGGCGACATAGTGCTCGTCGTGCGCGCCCGCGAGGGGGAGTGGACGACCCGCACCCTCGTGAATGCGACCGGCACCTGGTCGCATCCCTTCCTGCCGCACTTCCCGGGTATGGAGACCTTCGTCGGCGAACAGCTGC
>NZ_JAGYWT010000564.1:0-1527 GCF_019279095.1 Microbacterium sp. BF1
CGGACCTCGGCCTGCGCTACGACCTGACCGTGCCGCTCGCGCGCTTCTACGCCAGCAACCGCGGCCAGCTGCCCACGGTGTTCCGCTCGATCCAGATCGGTCCGGTCTGGCGCGCCGAACGCCCGCAGAAGGGGCGCTACCGCCAGTTCGTGCAGTGCGACATCGACATCATGGGAGATGACTCGTCGCGCGCCGAGGCCGAGCTGATGGTCGCCTCGCTCGACGCGGTCGACGCGCTCGGTCTCGACGGTGCGACCGTGCGGATCAACGACCGTCGGGTGCTGGACTGGATGCTGGACAGTTTCGGGTTCACCGCCGAGGAGCGCCCCGGGGTGCTCATCACGATCGACAAGCTCGACAAGATCGGGCCCGAGGGCGTGGCGGCCGAGCTGCGTGAGCGCAGCGCCTCCACCGCAGCCGCCGACGCGTTCGATGCGTTCCTGCGTCGTCCGCAGACCATGGAGTACAACCCGTTCGGCGAGCGGCAGGTCCGCAAGGCGCTCCCCGATGGTGCCCCGACCGAACTGGTCGAGCACCTCGTCGGAATCGGCGAGGCGGTCGCCGCGGGGCGGGGGCAGTCCGACATCCCCCTGGTCTTCGATCCGTTCCTCGTGCGCGGCATGGGGTACTACACCGGCACGATCTTCGAGCTCGCGCACCCCTCGGTCGGCTACTCGCTCGGCGGTGGCGGTCGCTATGACGGCATGATCGGCCGCTTCCTCGGACAGCAGGTTCCCGCCGTGGGCTTCTCGCTCGGCTTCGAACGCCTCGTCGACCTGATCGCCGACGAGGCCGATGCCACCGCACAGGCCGTCGTGCTCATCCACGATGCCGACGTTCCGGTGCACGAGCTCGTCCGGCACAAGGCGGCGCTGATCGCAGGGGGCGCGAGGGTGCGGCTCGAGCGACGCACCAAGAACGTCAAGGCGCTGCTCGAGCGTTCGGCGGCCGACGGCTACACCGCCTTCGCGACCGTCTCCGCCGGCACCGGCGAGCTGGAGCTCAAGCCGCTGTCCTGACCGGTCCGGTCCGGTCCGGTCCGCCGCGCCGGGACATCTGTCGGGCGGATGCACGGATGTCGGGGGAATCGCCGTGGCTCTGCCCGACATCCGCACGAAGTCCCGACAGGTGCACCCGGAATGACGGGGCGTCCTTGCTCCCGTTTACGCCGCGTTCACGATGTCGGGGTGGAATCGGGGCGTGAGTCGCGTTCGGAACCCCGTCGTCGTGCCGCCTGTCCTGGTCGGGGTGGCACTCGTCGCGCTCCTGGTCGGCCTCCGTCTCGTGCTCCGGCAGCAGGCGGCGCTCGCACGACGCCGGATCGGGAAGCCGCTGGGCGAGGAAGCGCTCGATGCGGATCGCCTCTGGCGTCGAGGTCTCGACGGAGAGCCCCTCGAACTGCTCGTACTCGGCGACTCGATCGCCGCAGGCCTCGGGGCCGAGCACCGCAAGGAGACCCTCGGCGGGCGGCTGGCGAAGGCGACGGGACGCCGGATGCATCGGCCGGTGCGGCTGCGCACGGTGGCC
>NZ_JAGYWT010000565.1:0-1524 GCF_019279095.1 Microbacterium sp. BF1
TAGGACAGGCCGACCGACGGCGCCGGCCCCGCACCAGGCGCAGGGACAGCCATGTCGTAGCTCCAGGTGAACGCTCCGGTCTGCTCTGCGACATCCCACGTCGACGAGGACTTCAGTGGCGTGGCCGCATACGACCCCGTGCCATTCGCGCTGCTCGCACCCGAGAGCGCAGCGAGCATCATCGGCTCCTTCGAGACGTTGGGCGTCAGCACGAGTCCTTCGTCCGTCGAAACGCTTGCGACCGGCACTGCCTTCTCCGCGATGTCCTCGGCCTTGGTCGATGCGGGCACCTGCACCCACTCGAGACGACCAGCGAAGTCGCCACCGTATGCACCGGCGAGCAGCTCGTCCGGCAACCGCACAGCGACCGGCTCGCCGTCCTTCCCCGCGTTCTCCTGCGACAGCGAGACGACGATGCCGTCGAGGCCCTTCTTGCCGGCCGCCTTTTCGTCGAGGATCCCGACGGCGACAGACGTTGTCGGGATCGCAACGGCATCAAGGTTCCTGTCGCCGGCGTCATCAGGCGCGTCTTCCGAGACGCGCTCAGCATCGTCGTCGGTGCCTGATGCCGGCGCGATGGCGATGCCCGTGTCGCCGAGCGCTTTCCATTCGCCGACGACTGTAGCCGGCGCGGAACCCTCTGCGGCCTCCGTCGTGACACCACCCACGTCCGACTGTTCGAGAACAACGTCAGTGCTCTCCAGCGACATCGGCTTCGGTGCGTCGGGTGTCGGCACGGTAATAGACGAGAGCGGACCACTCCCGGCGTCCGCATCACCGACCGTGGACCCCGGTACAGGGTCGCCGAAGACCGGCGTCTCGACCGTCGGTGTCGGTGCCTCGGCGAAGGCCGCTCCTGGCGTGGCGACGAGGACGCCGCATGTGAGCAGCACCGCGGTCAGAATCGCAAGAGGCTGACGGGATCTCGAACGTGCCATCTCAGTGTCCGTATTCAGTCGGTGAAGGGGAGCTCGAAAGCGGTGAGGCGCTCGAGCTGCGCGTGGTTGATGACACCCGGCACCACGACGGGGTTGGTGATCAGACCAATGAATCGAAGGCTGTCGGGGCCTGGGGCGAACATCAACCCCCCGTTGGCTGTGCGGTCACCACTGCCGTTGACGTGCCCGTTGACCGCGACCGGCGTCGTGGAGTTGCCGATATGGAGGCGCAGCTGGTGGTTGGTTCCGTCCCAGATACCCGTAACCATCTGCCACGATCCAGGGGTGACCGTTCCCCCAGCGACACAGTTGTTGTCACGCGCGGTGTTGCTCATGTTCACGTAACGATCCCCGAGGCAGAAAGCGTACTTGCCGGTGCTGGTGATCTGCAGCTGCATCGTGCCGACTCCCTGGCCGCTCTGGATCGCCACGACCTGCGACGTCGACGCGATGTGTGCCGGCTTGACCCAGAGACTGAACGTGAAGCTCTGGGACGCATCGACCGGGGCGCCCAAGGAAGTGATCTCGTATCCTGCAGTCGCCACGTTGGTGGACAGCACCGGAGACGTGAAGGGGAAGTCGGGGA
>NZ_JAGYWT010000566.1:0-1519 GCF_019279095.1 Microbacterium sp. BF1
GACTCTCCGCAACGCGGATCACATCGTCGCGGAACTCCTTGGGAAACGGCTTGGGCATGATGACATCCTTCCAGGCCAGCCATCTCGGCTAGCCACGCTAGATGTCACCTGTTCCTGCATCAGACCCCCGCTATAGTGTCACTGTAAGTCTGACAGGAGGAGATAGAACTATGGCGAAAATCATCGGCGTATCGAAGTTTGAACGGCTCTTTCGGGAGGCAGCCGGCCTGGACGTGGACAAGAACGACCTGGCGCGGCTGAACGATTTCGTGCGGCAGAAGGTCTACGATCTGTTGCTGGCGGCGCAGGCCACGGCCAAGGACAACCAGCGAGACGTCATCCAGCTGCACGACCTGCCGCTGACGCTCGGCCTCAAGGAGAGCATGCGGGCCTTCGACGGGCTGGACACCGCACTGGAGCTTCAGCCTATCCTGGATCAGCTGGTAGCCCTGCCCCCGCTCGACCTGGCCTACAGCTATGAGATGGAAGCGGAGTTGCCGCGCCTGGTCGGCGGGCTGACGGTGGCGCTGGCACGTGCCTTCAAAATCCTCGATCCTAAGGTCAAAAACCCGCAGAGCGTGCACTGGGAGCGGGCCATGGCTATCTTTGACCTGCTCTTTTAGCGTGCCGGACAAGACCTCGATTCGGGTTGCGCGTGGCAGGTCCAGCACTGCGTCAGCGGGAGGCCTGGCCGCGGGTGAGTCCAATAGCGTGGTGTCAATTCGGCTCATCATGATCCAGGGTGTAGTTGGGGTCTGAACCCGCCGGTCTCGAGCAGCGATCTGGCGATGTAGTTGGTGAGGTTGCGGAAGCCGAGTGCGGAGCCGCGGAGGTGTTCGAGCCGTCCGTTGATCGCCTCTGTGGGCCCGTTGCTGGTGCCGGGTCGGTCGAAGTAGGCCAGTACGTCGTCGGCTCGCTTCTTCAGTGTTCGCCCCAGCGTGATGACCTCGGTGAGCGCCTTCGGGACGCCGTGGCTGACCGAGTCGATCAGTTTGACCATTAGCTCGCGGCCTCGACGCCGGTCCTGCTCGCGGTAGGCGGCGATCATCCGCTGGTAGACGCCCCAGGTTGCCTCGACTTCGACATGCGCATCGACGCTGAATAGGCCGTGCAGGCGGTCGTTCTGCTTGTCGGTGAGCAGGTCAGCTCCCGTGTGCAGGGTTCGCCGCGCCCGGTATAGCGGGTCGTCCTTGCGGCCGCGGTGGCCCTGGGTGTGCTGCTGGACCCGGCGGCGGCAACGGTCCAGTGCATCGCCGGCCAGCCGGACGACGTGGAAGGGATCCATCACCGCGACCGCGTCGGGCAGCGCCTCGGCGGTGGCGGTCTTGAAGCCGGTGAACCCGTCCATCGCGACCACCTCGATCGCGTCGCGCCACGCCTGCGGTCGCTCGGCGAGCCAAGTCTTGAACGCCTGCTTGGAGCGGCCCTCGACCATGTCCAGCAGCCGTGCTGGTCCGGTGCCCTCACGGATGCCGGTCAGGTCGATGACCACGGTGACGTACTTGTCGCCGCGGCGGGT
>NZ_JAGYWT010000567.1:0-1519 GCF_019279095.1 Microbacterium sp. BF1
GACCGACTGTCAGGTCACGGCTGATGGCGACGTCGTCCTGTTCCACGATGAGACACTGACCCGGCTGGTCGGCGACAGCCGCAGCGTGCGGGAGGTACGGACTCGAGAGCTCCGGATGCTCTTCGCGAGTCGGTGACGCTCTCGCCGGCGATGCGCTCGTGCTCCTGCGGAAGCCAGCCGACGAAGGCATCGGCCGGTGAGAGTCGGATCGTCCCGGCCTGGGGCTCGTCGACACCGGCCAGCAGCTTCAGGAGGGTCGACTTCCCCGCCCCGTTCGCGCCGACGAGGCCGACCACATCACCCGCGGTGACGGTCAGATCGAGGGAGTCGAACAGGGTGCGGTGGCCGTACCCGCCGGCCAGCCCTTGGGCCACGAGTGTTGCGGTCATCCGTCAATCCTGTCATCCGTGCGGGTGGTGCGCGGACGCGGGCCGTCAGCGGACGACCACGAGCGATCTCTCGAGTCGACGTGTCAGCACGAGAGCGATCGTCAGCGGCACGGCCGCGACCACACCGAACGAGATGTCGATGAGCTGCCAGCCGAGCGGCAATCCTCTGATCGCACCGGCGATGAGTGCCAGCGGAACGATTCCCGCACACATGATGAGACCCCAGATGGTGACCCACACGTTACGGACCGGATCGATGAGCGGCCCGACGAAGGCGACCGCGATAGCCAGGTGGGCGAATGCCAGCCAGTCCGTGCCATAGGCGAGGAACGGATAGTCGGTGCCGGTGGTCTCGAGCGCCTCTGCGACCCGCTGCACCCAGGCGGTGAGCTCGGGGAGAACTGCACTGAGGCCCGCGCTGTTCAGGATGTCGCGCCCGAGCATCAGTTCTTCGCGCAACGGGAAGGCGGTGACCCCGCTCACCACGAGCCCGATGATGACGATGACCAGGCAGATCCGGATGAGGGGCGTGTCGCGTCTTCCCGCCGGCGTCAGCGAGGCGCTCGACGAGTCTTCACTCATCCACAGCTCCTGGTGCTCCGTCGAGGCGGAACTCCGCCCCGTCGTGCGACCCTCTGTACCGAACCGCACCTGCCGCGAACCTACACGAATGCGATCGTGAATCCCCCGGAGAACAGCACCGCGCCCAGACCGACCAGCGCCAAGCCGACCAGCGCGATGTATGCGACTTTCCGCACCCAGTCGATGGAGCGACCGACGGATACGGTGAGGAGCAGGATGGCCGTCGGCACCAGCATCAGCCCCCCGAACAGCAGAGCGGGCGCAACGCGAACATCGGGTGCCGGGCATGGCGACGCCAACGCACACAGGGTCGGAATGCCCTGCGCCGCCCACAGAGCCACCCAGGTCACGAGCAGGATCGCCACGGCGGGAAGCATCTTCAGCGCAAGGCTCCGACGAGAGGATTCCACAGTGTCCACAGGGGGGTCTGATGCAGGAACAGGTGACTGTTCTGGTCAGGCCGCGAGGGCCAGTTCTTCGTTCATGATGGTCTCGAACTCGACCGGCGTCAATCGACCCAGGCGGACCTGTCGACGTCGCCGGTGGTA
>NZ_JAGYWT010000568.1:0-1518 GCF_019279095.1 Microbacterium sp. BF1
ACGGCGATCGGAGTTGCCAGGTCGCGCCGATCAGACCGACGTCGGAGCGCGCACCGAGCCAGACGACGGCGCCGACGCTCACGACGGCGAGCAGCACGGCGGGCCAGAACCCCAGCGGCGCCGTGCGTTCGGTGGGCATGCACCACACCCAGAGCGCTCCGACGACGAGCGCGAGGACCATGGGCAGGAGGGCATCGCTGACGCTGCCCAGCAGCAGGAGGATGACGGCGACGGAGAGGTAGCCGATCCATCGACGCGGTGCGAACTGACGCACCAGGTCGGCCGCGCCGACCGCCAGGAGGATGAATCCGGCGACGATCATGCGCGTTCCCCTCGGAGTGCAGCGACGCCCTCGATGAGCGCCGCCGCGCCGGCGGTGCGCAGCGACTTCGAGACGCTGGGCTGCGTGATGCCTTCTTCGGCCGCGAGTTCCTGCTGCGATCGTCCGAGCAGGCGGCCGTAGGTCAGGCGCCGTTCGCGCTCGCTCATCGCACCGACCAGCTCGTCGCGGACGAGGAGGTAGGCGTTCGAGGCGGCGATCGTGCTCTCCATGACCTCATCCTGCCGGGGGGCTCCGACAATCCAGGTCCGCGTGCGTGGCACGGAACGTCCCTCGCGCGCGTGCACGGTCTCGATCGCGGCCCGAGCCGCGTACCACCCCGGTCCGTCGGCGAGCTCGCCGTGGACGGATTCGACCGGCCGCACCTCGCCCACTCCGATGCCGAACCGGAAGGCGATGCCGTCGGGCAGCCTCAGCTGGATCATCAGGAGCGACACCAGCGCGTCACCCAGGTCGAGGTAGACACCCTGCTGCTCGTCTCCTACGGTGGGCGTGAGCGGCTGCGTCGCCAGCGGGAGATCGGCTTCGACTCCGGCGATGGTGTCGTCGAGAACACGTTGCGCGGCAGTGCGATCGTCGAGCCGCCGAGAGCCCACGATGTCAGCGAGTACCGCGATGACCATGGGATAACCGTAACACGAATAAATCTCGACTTATGCTCTATTCAGCTATATGTTGAGAACATGCCTGAATCGCACATCATCCCCTGGTCCGACGGAACCTGGACGAACGCTCCCGCCTCCCCCTCCGAACTGCCGGCCGGATCCGAACACCTCGACGTCACGGCTGTAGAGGGCAGCGACGCCTGGCGGCACACCGCCTACGGCTTCGTGCACGACACCGAACACGCGCTGCTCGCCCCGCTCGCCGTCGGAGAGGCGATGGAGGTCTCGTTCCGCGCGCCGTGGGACGGCCAGTTCGACCAGGCAGGGGTGTTCGTGCGCATCGACGACGAGCACTGGATGAAGACCGGTCTCGAATACGCCGACGACCATCTCGGGCTCGGTGCCGTGGTCACCGCCGGAGGCTCCGACTGGTCGGTCGGCCACGTCGACGAGTGGCTCGAGAGCGAGATCACGGTGCGCGTCAGTCGCTGGGCGGACTCGCTGATCGTGCGCGCTCGCGCCGACGACGGCCCCTGGCGTCTCGTCAGGGTGGCACCGTTCGACGGACAGGCC
>NZ_JAGYWT010000569.1:0-1514 GCF_019279095.1 Microbacterium sp. BF1
GGAGCCCGGCTGGCAGACGTTCACGTTCTCCGTCGAGGGACAGCCTCCGGTGGAGGCACGAGCGTTCATCGTCGCTGAGGGCACGTCGTTCGGTGTGGTGTCGGATGTCGACGACACCGTGATGGTCACGGCTCTCCCTCGTCCCTTCATCGCCTTCTGGAACTCCTTCGTGCTCGACGAGCATGCACGTCTTCCCGTACCGGGGATGGCCGTGCTCCTCGACCAGCTGCTGCGGCAGCACCCCGGTGCGCCGATGGTCTACCTCTCCACGGGGGCGTGGAACGTCGCCCCCACCCTGTGGCGCTTCCTCGGCCGTCATCTGTTCCCCGCCGGTTCCATGCTCCTGACCGACTGGGGGCCCACGCATGAGCGCTGGTTCCGCAGCGGGCGCGAGCACAAGCTGACGAACCTGCGGCGACTCGCGACCGAGTTCCCCGATGTGAAGTGGCTGCTGATCGGTGACGACGGCCAGCACGACGAGTCGATCTACAGTCAGTTCATGGAGGAGTACCCCGACTCCGTCGCGGGCGTCGCGATCCGTCGTCTCCTCCCTGCCGAGGCCGTCCTCGCGGGTGGTCGGGCAGGCCATGAGCCGCACTCCGAGGATGTCGCCCCGTGGGTGAGTGCCGAAGACGGTGCCGGTCTTCGCGATCTGCTGGGCGAAGCCGGCATCCTGCACTGACATGTCCCTCTCCCGCCAGGACTGGCTGGTCCTCGAAGAAGCGCATCGTGAACGTGCCGATGCTCTCACTGCTGCGCACCGTGACCGGGCGACCCGGGCGGAGAAGCACCCGGTGTGGGACTTCCTCTTCACGTACTACTCGTACAAGCCCGCACAGCTGCGCCGCTGGCACCCGGGCGCCGGCGTCGAGCTCGCCGATGCCGGCGAACGCCTCGACTGGCGCTGGTACCGCGCAGGACGATCCGCTGACAGCGCGGTTCCCGATGCGGCAGCTTTCGGCCGAGAGAAGGCGGAGCTGGCATCGCTCATCGAGAAGATGCTCCGCCGCACGGCATCGCGGCCAGGGCAGTTCGGCTGCTTCGGTCTGCACGAGTGGGCGATGGTGTACCGCGCCGACGAGCACCGACATGCGGTTCCGCTGCGACTGGGGCAGGCGGGCACGGATGCCGTCGTCGAGAATCACGACCTGCGCTGCACTCATTTCGACGCCTTCCGCTTCTTCACCCCCGAGGCGGTCCCCCGCAACCGCACCTCGTTGAGTCGCGACGAGCAGCCGCTATTCGAGCAGCCGGGGTGCCTGCACGCGGGCATGGACCTGTACAGGTGGGCGACGAAGCTCGGGCCCCTCATCCCGGGCGACCTCCTCCTGGATTCGTTCGAACTCGCTCGCGACATACGCCTTCTCGACATGCAGGCGGCACCGTACGACCTCTCGGCGTGGGACGTGGTTCCCGTTCCCATCGAGACGCCCGAAGGCAAGGCCGAGTACGTGCGTCGGCAGCGAGGGTTCGCGGACCGCGGGGCCGCCCTGCGCACCGCACTGCTGAACGCC
>NZ_JAGYWT010000057.1:0-8822 GCF_019279095.1 Microbacterium sp. BF1
CCGGGAAGGCGGCAGCCTCGTCGATCGAGATCGCATCGCCGCCTTCCCGGCATCCGGTGTGCTGATCGATGCCCGTGCTGCCGATCGGTATCGCGGCGACTCCGAGCCCTACGACCCGGTCGGCGGGCACATCCCCGGCGCGCGCAACCTTCCCGAACCCGTGCACTTCGACGCGCAGGGGCGCATCCTCGATCGAGAGACGATCCTGGCGAGCTTCGCTGAGGTCGGCGTGGCCCCGGGGACGACGGTCGCGGCGTACTGCGGTTCCGGTGTGACGGCCGCCCACACGGCGCTGGTCCTGCACGAGGTCGGCATCGACGCGAAGGTCTTCCCCGGATCGTGGAGTCAGTGGTCCAACACCCCTGGCCGCCCGGTCGCGACGGGCGATCAGCCCGGCTGATCCTCGCGGGGACCGTATCCCCAGTGCAGGCTGAGGGCGCCGGGGCCGAACGCCCTGCGCACCAGATGCACCGACGTTCCGCGCGGCGGCGGCAGCGGGGTCACCGTCACGCCGTCCGGCGTCTCGACGTGCTCCTCGCACCAGTCCGGGATGGCATCGGGGTGAAAGCGCGTCCACACCAGCAGCTCTCTGGCCTTCTGAGCCACGGCGTGACCGGTGTCGCGCGTCTGGGGATAGTCGGGCGGATACTCGACCGACCATTCGACCATCGCGGTCTCCGGCGCCGTCAGAGGCACGTCGAGCTCGAACAGCACCCCGTGCACCTCACCGTCCGGGTGGGAGTATCGAGCGGCGATCGTGCCGCCGGACACGGCCGCCAGCTCCGGTGCGGGGGTGCGCACCCCGGGGTTGATCTCCAGGAAGGGGATCGCCGTGATGGTGCCCACCGTGGACTGCACGATGCTGCGCGTGATGCTGGAGGCGATGTTGCCGTCGGCGCCCACATCGGTCACCGAATGGGTCGTGAGCTCGCGCGAGGTGTCGGGATACGGGGCGCCGAGCGCGCGGAAGGCCTCGATCACCGCCAGCTCGAGCTCTTCCTCTTCGATCGGGAACTGGTTCGGGCCGAGCGGCCCTGTGCGGTTCGTCGAGCGGAGAAGTCTGCTCAGTGCGCCGACGTCGAGCCCGAGGAGCTCCTCGATGTCGGAGAGCGCGGCCAGCGACTGCACGCCCTCCGGCCGTCGCGCGCCCGATCGCCAATAGCTCAGCGTCGCCATGGACACGCGATTCCCGCGTGCCTTGAGCTGCCGCTGCAGCCACGACAGCGTCACCGGCTTGGCGTTTATCGCGTCGCGCAGGGCGTTCGCGAAGTCATCGGATTCGGCTCTGCGCGCGTCATCTTCGATATTCATCACAGATCCCCTCCGGTATGTGAAGATCAGCGCCTTAGAGTGAGCATACGACCGCACGCGCGTACCTCAGGGGACCGGGTAGGCATGTGGGGTCACTTGGCCGTATTCGCAGGCAGGGTTCCCAGTCCTGCGATCACCGGCCTGACGCAGTGATGCCCCCCTTGCTGCGTATGTCGTGAAGCCCGGCAATCGATCTGGGGAGATCAGCCGGGCTTCACGAATCCTCCCTCCGCGCGGCTCCCGGCGTTGCGTCTGCGCAGCCCCGCGTAGACTGGGAGCAATACCCCGGAGGACTCTGGACCGTCATGTCTGCCCCTGCTCGCGCATTCACCATGCGCCACGTGCAATTGCTGCGCGCTCTGTTCGCCGCAGTCGCTGCGCTGATGATCACGTTCTCGTCCGATCACTCGGCACCCGTCGGTCTGTCCGTCTTCAGCGGCTTCGTCCTCATCACCGCCCTCGTGCAGGTGCTCGCGGCCTGGCTGGTCGTTCCCGCAGGGTTGCGCTGGTCGTACGTGCTGCTCGCAGCGGTCGGCATCGTCGCCGGCATGGTGAGCGGCATCCCGGCCTGGCGCTCCGATGATCTGTTCTTCGTCGTCGTGTCGTCCTGGGCGATCGTCAGCGGCGGCATCGAGGTGCTCGCCGGGATCCGGGCTCGTCGCACCGGCGGCATGCTGTCCCGCGACGCGATCTCCGTGGGGGCGCTGGGTGTTCTGCTCGGTATCGTCCTGCTGCTGATCCCGGCCGGTTTCCTGCAGGAGTACACGATCGACAAGGCCGGCACATTCGTGCTCTCCGGCATCATCCTCGGTGTCGGCATGTTCGGCGGCTATGCGGCGATCGTCGCCGTCTTCCTCGGCATCGCCGGCCTCACGCCGAAGCAGATCGACGCCGCGACCGCGGCATCCGATTCGAACGACAGCGCCGCTCCCGCGGAGCACGGAGGAGAGCGATGAGCGACGAGAAGCCCACCCGCCGGGACATTCTGCGGCCCCTGCACCTGCTCCTCATCGCGGCCGGCTGCGGCGTCTTCGCCATGGTCGTCACGCTGGTCTCCACCGGTGCCTTCACGTCGCGGGTGAACGCGTCGATCGCGAACGGCACGTACGACGGGCTGACCCCGTTGGCCCTGGGCCTCGTCGTCGGCGGTGGGGCCTTCATCGTGACGCTGCTGATCCTCGCGATGCTGATCCTCGCCGTCGACCCGGCCGACGTCACCAAGACGATCGATCGTCCGGTGCTGTACGACGAGGAGCCCGAGGGAGACGACCCCGACTCCGAGGCGACCGGCCGCCGCGCCTCCTCCTGATCCGCGCGTATCGCGCACCGGTCGGAATATCGGTGCGACCGATCGGCTTGTCCCTGTAGTGACTGCCTCCGTCGACCGCGCCTCCATCGGACTCCGGTCGGAGCGAGGCCCCATCCTCGGCGCGCTCATGCTCGCCACCGGCCTCATCGCGATCGACGCCACGATCCTCGCGACCGCGGTGCCCAGCATCGTCCGCGATCTCGGCAGCTACCAGCAGTTCCCGTGGCTGTTCTCGGTGTATCTGCTCGCGCAGGCCGTGAGCGTGCCCATCTACTCCCGATTCGCCGACACCGTGGGCCGAAAGCCCATCATCCTCCTCGGCATCGTGCTGTTCCTGCTCGGTTCCCTCCTGTGCGGATTCGCCTGGAGCATGCCGGCGCTGATCGTGTTCCGCATCATCCAGGGCATCGGCGCCGGTGCCGTCGCCCCCATGGCGATGACCATCGTCGGCGACATCTACACGGTCGCCGAGCGCGCCAAGGTGCAGGGGTATGTCGCGAGCGTGTGGGCCATCTCTTCGGTCGTCGGTCCGGCACTCGGCGGAATCTTCGCCCAGCTCGACGCCTGGCGGTGGATCTTCTGGATCAACATCCCGCTCTGCCTGATCGCCGGGTGGATGCTGCTGCGCAACTACAAGGAGCAGAAGCAGACCCAGCGCCACAGCATCGACTACGCGGGAGCGGTGCTGCTCACGATCGGGTTGACCGCGGTAATCCTCGGCATGCTGGAGGGCGGCAACGCCTGGGCATGGTTGTCCGTGCAGAGCGCGCTCTGCTTCGGGATCGGGGTGATCGCCCTCGTGGCCTTCGGTATCGTCGAGCGCCGCGTCGCCGAGCCGATCGTCGACCTGCGTCTCGCGGCTCGTCGGCTCATCCTCTGTTGACCACGGCCTGCGACGCTACCACCGAAGACTCCATGTCGGCCGTGATGGTCACCCGGGCCGTCGCTGTGACGGTCTGACCGGGCAGCAGCACTCCCGGCTCACCGGGCCACACGTAGTCGAGGTCGGACAGTCCCGGATACAGGTCCGAGATCTGCACCCCGGTCAGCGTCGTCGTGCCGGTGTTGGTGGCGGTGTATGATGGTCGAGACTGCCGCCGTCGCGGGACATCACGCCGGACACATCGGCGAACGTCGAGACGACCAGGCGCGGCTCGACCGAGAAGGTGTCGATCGAGCGCGTCAGCGCGCGCAGGCTGTCGATCACGGGCTGCGGTTTGAAGATGCCGCCGTCGTAGGCCAGCGCGGCGAGGGCTACGGCATCGATCGTGAGGCCGAAGTGGTCGCGCGCGATCCGCACGAGTTCCGGGTTCACCTCGAAGGTTCCCTGGAGCTTCAACTCGAAATCGGAGTGGTGGCGGCGGATGGCCAGCGGGCGCAGCAGCACGGGGGCGGCGAAACCTGCGCCGCCGATGCGCCACCGTGCGACGCCCACGGCGAGATGCACCGCTTCGATGCCGCGGACCGTACGCAGTTCGGTGTTCTTCGCCGTGATCCGCTCCGCGGCCAGTCGTGCCGTGCGCAGTCCGACCTCATCACGGAAGAGGTTCGACAGCAGCGTCGACTTCCCGGTGATGAACTGCGGCAGGCTGCCCGGGTGCGCCTTGGAGATGTCGATGCCGGACTCCGGGGTGTCGCGGAAGCTGACCAGCGGCGAGGGGCCGCCGAGATCGGCCGCTTCGGCCCTCAGACGCGTGCGCTCGGCCTCGGCCGCGTGCGCGATCTCGATGCCCGTCGTGGTCCCGTGCAGGTCGCCGATCGGCACAGCAGGGTCCACCGCTGTGTCGTCCGCAGACTTGTCTTCACGTCGCCACACACTGACACCCTAGGCGCGTGACCCGCGGAGGCGCGGTATCCCGGGCGGGTTTCCGCCGAATTCCGCCGTCCAAGAGGCAACCTGCACTCCTCCTGCCCGGTGTGGTAGCCGCTCGCGTTCTCCACCCGGAGCGGCCGGCGCAGGACTCCGAGTCGGATCGGGCGGTCAGGATGGGGGCATGACCTTCCGCTACGACTTCGCGCCGACACCGTTCGGCGATGCTCTCGCGGTGTTCTCCGACGAGGGCATCGTGCGCTTCGACCTCTCCGAATCCGAAGACCCGCGCGTGCCCTGGCTGCTCGAAGGCGTCTCCCGGCAGCTGAGCGCGGTGCCCGAGCCCGACCCCGGTGCCGCCGACGAGCTCGCACACCTGCTCGCCGAGTACTTCGACGGCGAACCGGTGCGCTTCGAGGAGCACATCCGGCTCGACTGGCGACTCGTCGACGGGTTCGCCCTGACCGCGCTGCAGACGATCTGCGACATCGGGTGGGGAGAGACGATGAGCTACGGAGAGGTCGCGGTGCTCGCCGGGCACCCCGGTGCGGCGCGCGCCGTGGGCACGGCGTGCCGCATCACCCCGTTCTCGATCATCGTGCCGGTGCATCGCGTCGTGCGCTCCGACGGGAGCGCTGGTCAGTACGGTGCGCACCCCGAACGCAAGCGATTCCTGCTCGACCTCGAGGCGAGCAGAGCCGCCGGCCGCTGATCTCGTGGGCCCGGCGTGTAGGCCGCCGGGCCCACGCGCATCTCGACGTGAGTGATATCGTCGACGCTACGAAACGGGGAACTGCGTCGTCACCCCGGAAGTAGGTAGTCGTGTCCTCACCCGTCACCCGCGAATCCGAGGCGGATCTCATCGCCAATGCGGTGCGCGAGCTTGCGAGGCGCACGCGCTTCCCGGTCGCGTTCGGCGGCCTCATCGAAGAAGGCGTCGTGAGCGTCACCAGCATCGTCGGTGCGCGCACCCGATCGCTGGACGGTCTGCGCGTGCGGCCGGAACGTGGACTCGGCGGACGGGCGATGATGGAACTGCGCCCCAGGATGACGAGCGACTACGGGTCTTCGCAGCAGATCACGCACGACTACGACGTCTTCGTGCTGGGTGAGGGACTGCGCACTCTTCTCGCCCTTCCGATCGTCGTCCAGGGTCGTTCTCGCGGCGTGCTCTACGCAGGAGGCTGGGATGAGGAGCGGGTCGGCGGGGTGACCACCGCTCCCGCCATGCAGGTCGCGCAGTCCGTCGCCGACGAACTGCGCATCCGCGACGAGGTGCAGCGACGGATGCAGGAGGCGCCCCTCGGCGTCGACAGCGTCGCACCGGCGCACCGGGAGGAACTGCGTCAGAGCTTCGCGGAACTTCGCAGCATCGCCGCCTCTGTCGACGACGTCGATATCCGCGCGAGGATCGCGCACGTCGAACGCCGACTCATGACGCTCGTGGGAAGCACATCCGCGCCGGCGACAGGCCCCATCCCCACGGTCCGCCTCTCCCCCCGCGAGACCGATGTGCTCGCGTGCGCGGCGCTCGGTTCGACGAACGCGGAGATCGCCGCGCAGCTCGGCCTGCGCGAAGGCACGATCAAGGCGTACCTCGGAACCGCGATGTCGAAGCTCGATGCTTCCACGCGTCATGCGGCTGTCACCAGAGCGCGGCGTGCGGGACTTCTTCCCTGACCACAGGGAATTGACTTATTGCTTCGCGTGAATACCATTGCGCTAATGATTGTTCCGACTTGTCGCATTTCGTCCTGACGGGTAAAGTCCCCGTATGGCAAGACGAATTGTGCATCAGCTGGTAGACGACATCGATGGCAGCGTCCTGGAGGTCGGCGAGGGCGAGACTGTACATTTCTCGCTCAACGGCGCCGCTTATGAGATCGACTTGAACTCCGCGCACGCCGATGAATTGCGCAAGGCCCTCGAGCCTTACGTGACTGCGGGGCGAAAGGCCGGCTCCTCGAGCGCTCCTCGCACCTCCGCGGCTCGGAAGCGGCCCGCGCGCAACCCCGAGGTCGCAGCCATCCGCGCCTGGGCGAACGAGAATGGGCACAAGCTCTCCGAGCGCGGCCGCATTCCCGCACAGGTCGTGGACGCATACAACGCCGCACACTGACCTCGGTCGCAATTAAGCAGCACTTCCGCCTGCACCGGCAGGCGGGTATTAAGCGCCTCCCTGCAACCAGGGTTCGTCGCGGAGCGTGATCTCTTCTGTCATATCCATGAGGAATCGGATCACGACTTCCCTTTCGGCAGGCGCGAGTCGGGCGGCAGAATAGAAGCGCTTCGCCTGCTGCCGTCCGACGGTTTCCATCGCGGCATGACGCGTCTGCGCGGTGATGTTGATCTGCAGCGCCCTGCGATCCGTCGGGTGCGGGGCACGCGTGATGTGCCCTCCCTGTTCCAGACGGTCGAGAAGCTTGGTCGTCGCCGCGGTCGAGACCCCCAGGTGATGCGCGATCCCTCCGGGCGTCGCCACCAGGTTCCGGTTCGCGCACACGATCAGATAGTGCAGCGCGCGCATGTCGGTCTCGTTCAGGCGCATGTATCGACGCGATGCCTGGGAGAGCGTCTGCTCCGCCTCGCGCAGTCCGGCGAGCGCCTCCATGACCCTCGAGATCTGCTTGAGCTCCTCCGGCGAGACGCCGGTCCGGTCGATCAGGACACTGCGAGGATCGCTCGCCTCGACGTCGTAGATGGCCGAATGGGTCAACCCGTCCGGGGCCGCCCCGGATGACCGCGATCCTTCGCCTGCGACGGGGAGCGAATCCTGCGCACCCGCGTGCGGGGTGGTGCCGGGCTCCGTGTCCATGCGATCATGTTACACACCAACAGTTTCATGCTAAGTTGACTACTCACCAAGTTAGATAAATGGAGAAGCTTCAGAACAGGGAGATGCCATGGACGACGTGACCCTCCTCGCGGAAGACGGGACAGCCATCGGCACCCTTCCCAAGAGCGAAGTCCATACCCACGACACTCCCCTGCACCTCGCCTTCTCGTGCTACGTCCTCGACCGCGAAGGACGACTGTTGCTGACGCGCCGAGCACTCTCGAAGAAGACCTGGCCCGGTGTCTGGACGAACAGCTTCTGCGGGCATCCTCGGCCCGACGAGGCGATGTCCGATGCCGTGCGTCGACACGGCGCCGGCGAGCTCGGCCTGCAGCTCTCCGAGATCCGGATGATCCTCCCCGATTACCGCTACCGCGCGGTGGATGCCAGCGGAATCGTCGAGAACGAGATCTGCCCCGTGCACGTCGCGGTCTTCGACGGCGAACCCGCCGCCAACCCCGACGAGGTGTCCGAATGGACGTGGGTCGCCGTCGGTCCGCTCGTCGAGGCCGTCACGCATGCGCCCTTCGCCTTCAGTCCCTGGCTGGTCGAGCAGCTCCCGCTGCTGCGGCGGCTCGGCGAGGTGTGAGAGATGAGCACGACGACGACGGAAGAATCGCTGGGGACACGGATCGAGCAGGCCCTGCGACACCGCTTCTCCGAGCGGAGCGCCGCCGCCGAACGGTACGGGAGCGAGTTCGTCGGACTGTGGCAGGCGGCTGAGGAGCACGCTCTCGGTGGAAAGCTCATCCGCCCGCGTCTGCTCCTGGACCTCGCGCGTGCTTTGGCACCCGCCCCTCTGACCGCCGACGAGATGCGCTCCGCCATCGATGTCGCGGCCCATGTCGAGCTGCTCCACTTCGCCTTCCTCCTGCACGACGACGTCATCGACGGCGATCTGATGCGGCGGCGGCGCCCCAATCTGATCGGTGCGCTCGTCGCAGGACGCCCGGCGGGCCCGACCGAACCCGCCCTCCACTGGGCGCGCTCGAGCGCGATCCTCCTCGGAGACCTGCTGCTGTCGTCGGCGGTGCTGGGATTCGCGCGGGCGGGCGTCACGGACGAGGCCCGCGAGCGTCTGCTCGGCCTACTCGAGGAGACGATCTTCGAGACCGTCGCCGGTGAGCACGCCGATGTGGCACTCAGCGACGGCATCATCACCCCCGATCTGCGGACGATACTCTCCACGAGCGCGTACAAGACCTCGACGTACTCCTTCGTGCTCCCGCTGCGGGCGGCCGCGGTGCTCGTCGGCTCGTCGACCGCGGCAGAAGATCACCTCGCCGTGATCGGCCGGCACCTCGGCCTCGCCTATCAGCTGCAGGACGATCTGCTCTCCGTGTTCGGCGACCCCGATGAGCACGGCAAGGACCCGTTCTCCGATCTGCGGGAGGGCAAGGAGACCGCGATCATCGCCTACGCGCGTATGAGTGTCGCCGCCGGCGTCACGTTGCAGACCTTCGCCGATGTGCTCGGTCCTGAAGCCCGAGTCATCCGCTCGATGCCCAACACTCCGTCGACCGTGCGCAAGGGCGTCACCGGTCTCGCCGCCGGCG
>NZ_JAGYWT010000570.1:0-1508 GCF_019279095.1 Microbacterium sp. BF1
GCATCCCCTTCGACGCCCGGGTCGCGAGGATGCGCTCGCGCACCCACCCCAGCGGAACGGGCATCTCATCGGTCAGGCCCAGCGCCCGACGCAGCTGCTCGCCGCGCACCACGCGCTCACCCGCGATGAGCAGGTCGACGGTCACGGAGAGGATCACGGCACGGCGCAGCGGCACACTCCCGTGGTGGTGCTTGAGCACCGAGGTGCGAAAGCCGAGTCCGAGCTCGGCGGCGGAAACCGTCGAGATCTCTCCGGTCGACTCGTCGATCAGCTCGACCTCGACCAGCGTCTCCTGGATCTCCTGCCCGTAGGCGCCGATGTTCTGCACGGGGGCGGCGCCGACCGTGCCGGGGATCCCGCTCATCGCCTCGAGGCCCGCGTAGCCGTGGGCGACGGCATAGGCGACCAGGTCGTCCCAGCCGTGTCCGGCCTGCGCACGCAGACGGATGCGTCCCTGATGCGGTGACGGCAGCTCTTCGATGCCCTCGGTGCGGACGCGGATGACGGTGCCCTCGAAGGGCTCGTCGCCCACGAAGAGGTTGGAGCCGCCGCCGAGCACGAACCACTCGTCACCGCGCGCCCACGTCTCGCGCAGGGCTTCGACCAGGCCGGCGGTCGTCGTCGCCTCGAACATCTGCTCCGGCGCCGCACCCGTACGCAGCGTGGTCAGCTCCGCGAGTCGGACCGGCTCGCTCTCCCGCATCACAGCGTCCTCATCAGACGGCGACGCGCAGCTGCGCCTTGACGAGCACGGTGGTCTCGCCGAACGTGACCTTGAGGTCGATGCGCGCGACCTCGTCGTCGACAGCACCGACGGTGGCGACGACGGTGATGTCAGCGCCCTCGACGGGGTCGACGACGACGGGCTTGGTGAAGCGCACGCCGTAGTCGAGGATGCGGGCGGCCGGGTCGAGCGCCGCGAGGACGACCGACGAGGCGATGCCCATCGTGAGCATGCCGTGCGCGAGCACGCCGGGAAGCCCGACGGACGCCGCGACGTCATCGCGGTAGTGGATCGGGTTGAAGTCTCCGGATGCCCCCGCGTAACGCACGAGCGATTCGCGGGTGAGGTGCACGGTGCGCTCAGCGAGCACGTCTCCGACGGTGTAGCCCATCAGGCAGCCTCTCCTTCATCCGCACTCGGCTCGGCACCGACCAGCAGCACGCTGGTGGCGGTGACGACATGGGCACCCGCTGGGTCGGTGATCTCGGCCTCGCTGGTGATCATCGCGTTGCCGCCCATCATGCGGATGCCGGTGACGCGCAGCTGCGCGGAGAGCTCGTCGCCCGCGACGATGGGGCGCGTGTAGGCGAAGCGCTGCTCGGCGTGGATGGTGCGCGCCAGCACGATGCCGGAGTCCTCCTGCCCCAGCAGCTGCTGGAGCGTGAGGTCCTGGATGACCATCGCGAAGGTCGGCGGCGCCACGACGTCGGAGAAGCCGGCCGCGCGGGCCGCCTTGAGGTCGGTGTGCTGCGGGGCATCGGCGAAGACGGCGCGAGCGAACTCG
>NZ_JAGYWT010000571.1:0-1505 GCF_019279095.1 Microbacterium sp. BF1
GCTCCAGCGTAGGGCGGAGCCGTCTCAGTCGCAGGCGATCCCGTCACCGTCGCGGTCGAGGTCGTACAAGTCTGGTCCGACCACCTGCTCGCCCTATTGCAGAGGTTCGGCCGCTGCCAGAACGAACGCGGGCAGTGTGTCTGAGGCGAAGAGAATCTCTAGACCGAGGAGCTTCCCATCCTCGGTGAAGTCCAGGATGAACTGTCCGGCGATGCCGTCGTTGTGGGGCACCTCGACCTGATGCCTCGCTTGGCCGGGCGCAATCGCGTCCACCAGCATCATGTACGCGGCGTCCACTTCGGGATCGTAGGTGAGTCGCATGTCAGCCCTTCGTGACGGTGATGGTGATGCGGGAGTTGCCGTCCACGATGACACGGATCCGATTGACGCCACTGACGAGGGAGCCACGCCTCTTCCCCCACGCCGAGCACTGAGCCATCATGAAGACGACCCCTACAGAGGAGATCGCCTTGTCGCTTCCGCACACCCCGTCGGAGACCACTGCTGTCGCTGGACTCCCCGGAGTGCTGGTCATCGCCAGGATCCGTCGCCTTCTGATCCTCGCCGTGATCGCCGCGCTGGTGTATCCCACCCTCATGGTGGCGAGTAGAGCCACTTGTCCTGGCGGCATCGATGGCAGCGGCGGATTCATCGATGGGGCGGGGCGACCGGTAGACGAGGCTCCCCTGTGCATCCAGCTCACCCTCGGTCCCAGCCCGCTGGTCTACGCAGGTATTGCCGCGATCGTGTTGATCGCTCTCGGCCGCGTGATGAAGGCGAGCGACGAACACGGTGCCCTCAAGGTTCTGAACCGGGCAGCGATCGGAGTCGGGGCCCTCGTGATTGTCGCGATCGTCGTCTCGCACGTCTGGTTCTTCATGATCCCGATGGAGGGGTTCACCTCCGGCTCCTGGACGGTCTTCAGCCCATTCCCCTTCGGCAACATCGACGTTACGACCACACCCATGACCACGGAGTGAGGCACGACAGGGGTAGGAGAGTCGCGCGGATATGCGGCTGCAGGAGCGCGACACGCCCGGCGGTCGGCCTAGATTTGCCCGATCCCCGGGATCCGCGTAACTTATTACTTGTTCGCCCCAAACGGTTGAGCGGAGGTCCTCGGACCGGCTCCCGTCAAGCAGCTAACACCTCCCGAATCCCAGACACTCACTGAGTGAACAGGATGAAGGTGCTGATCCGTTCCCACGGTCAGGCCGAGAAAAACTCGGACTTGACAACGGAAACGAGATCGGTAAGATAGAGAAGTTGCCCTTCGGGCCTGGCTGTGATGGCTGGGTCGTGGGAGCATCCGATCCTTGAGAACTCAACAGCGTGCACTTGTCAAATGCCAAATTATCCTCGTCTAGCTTCGGCTAGTTGAGAATTCCTTTGGATCAAAGACCAACTCCTTCCGGGGGGTTGGCAATGGATGAAGTCAGCAATGAATTTGTCTCTTTGGTCAGCATCAAACTCGCTGCGTCACCGTTTTCCCGGTGGGGTATGCA
>NZ_JAGYWT010000572.1:0-1501 GCF_019279095.1 Microbacterium sp. BF1
CTCCGGAGCTGACGCTCGAGCGCTGGTTCACGGCCTGGGACTTCGACGTGCTCTGGCTCGTCGCCGCAGGCTTCGGCCTCTTCCTGTACCTCGCCGGTGTGCGCCGCCTGCGCCTGCGCGGCGACCGCTGGCCGATCCACCGCACCGTGTTCTGGGTGCTCGGCATGCTGATGCTCGTCTGGGTGACGAGCGGCCCGCTCAACGCGTACCAGGAGTACCTGTTCAGCATCCACATGATGGGCCACATGATGCTGTCGATGGCCATCCCGCTGCTGCTGGTCTCCGGCGCCCCCATCACGCTCGCTCTGCGCGCGATCCACAAGCGCGACGACGGCACCCGCGGTGGTCGCGAGTGGATCATGTGGGCCGTGCACTCGCCGTTCTCCCGCGTGGTGACCCATCCGTTCGTCGCAGCGGCGATCTTCATCCTGTCGCTGTGGGCCTTCTACTTCACCGACCTGGTGCGCTGGTCGATGTACGAGCACCTCGGTCACGAGTGGATGGTCATCCACTTCCTGATCTCGGGCTACCTGTTCGTGATGAGCCTGATCGGCGCCGACCCTGTGCCGTACCGTCTGCCCTACCCCGGTCGCCTGATCACCCTGATCGCCGTCATGGCGATGCACGCCTTCTTCGGCATCGCGATCATGATGCAGGAAGGGCTGATGGTCGCCGACTGGTTCGGGTCGATGGGCCGCGACTGGGGTGTGGATCCGCTGCAGGACCAGTACGTCGGTGGCGGCATCGCCTGGTCGATCGGCGAGATCCCGACGCTGATCCTCGCGATCACGGTCGCGATCCAGTGGAGCCGCAGCGACACCAAGCTGCAGCGCCGTGCAGACCGGCATGCCGACCGCACGGGAGACGCCGAGCTCGAGGAGTACAACGCCAAGCTCGCCGCCCTCGCGGAGCGCGACCAGCGCGGAAGCCGCTGAGGCCGACGCCCGACCCGGTCAGTCGACGGCGGGGTCGCCGGGGGAGCCGATCCTGATCGACGCGGATCCGTCGGGCAGGATCGCGATCGTCCCGGTGAGTTGGAAGGGCACGTCCTCCGCCAACGGCTGGGTCTTGCCGTCGAACAGCGAGCGGATGTCGACCTCGACGTGGGCGACCGCGTCCGTCGTCGGGATCTGCCACTGCCCGCCGTCGGGGGTGACCGTGACCTGGGGCTGCGTCGCGATCGACCACTTCGGCGCGGAGGCGAGTCGGTTCGTGACGCGCAGGCCGAACGGGCAGGCCGTCGGCTGGAGCACCTCCTGCGTCGTGCACTCCGTGAGGAAGGCCTCGACCCTTTCCTGAACCACGTCGACGAACTCATCGGTCGGCTCGGTCTGCACATCGAGCGGTGTGACGGCCAGGGGAGTGTCGGCGAGGACCCCGTGGCCCGAGGCGGTCGAGATCGCGGTGTCCACCGTCACCGCGTACAGGCCCGGCGTGAACACGAGCAGCGGCAGCGGGTCGAGCGCGACCGCATCGACGCCGTCGATCGACACCTGGCGCC
>NZ_JAGYWT010000573.1:0-1489 GCF_019279095.1 Microbacterium sp. BF1
GGCTCCCAGCCTTCATGCCAGGAGGACGCGAGGGTTTGGATCACGGCGGTGCGCTGCGCCTCGTTCAGCTGTGTGAACAGCTCTGGCCAACGCTCGTCGACGTCGAATGTTTCCATGGTGTCCTCCGTCGGCGGTGTTGAACGACAGGCCCTCCGGCACCGCCGCCTCGTTCGTGGCGAACACCAACTGGCAGTCCTACTCCCCCGAGCAGACCGTGGGCTACACCGTGCAGCTCGCAGGCCTCACGGTGCAGAACTTCGTCTCGGCAGCTGTCGGCCTCACGATCGCGATCGCGCTGATCCGCGGTCTCGCCCGTCGCGGTTCGACCACCATCGGCAACTTCTGGGTCGACCTGATCCGCGGCCTCGGGCGCATCCTGCTGCCGATCGCCCTGATCGGCGCGGTGGCGCTGCTCGCCGGCGGCGTGATCCAGAACTTCGCCGGCTTCACCGACATCACCACCGTCTCCGGTGGCACCCAGACCATCCCCGGCGGTCCGGTCGCCTCGCAGGAGGCGATCAAGCTCCTGGGCACGAACGGCGGCGGCTTCTTCAACGCCAACTCCGCGCATCCCTTCGAGAACCCGACCGGCTTCACGAAACGCTGACTGCTCGACCAGTCGATGGCGGGTCGACGCTGCTCCGGCGGCAGGTAGCCCAGCCGATAGACGGCCATGAGCTCGAGGTCGTCCGGCACCCGCAGCAGCTGCACGATCTCCTCCCAGCGCCCCGGAACCTCCATCGGGAACGAGATGAACTGGATGCCCATGCCGAGCTCGACCGTGGTGAGCCAAACGTTCTCCATCGCCGCGCCCATGCTGAACACCGAGTAGAACGAGGAGAGCTGTACCGGCCGGTACTCGCTGCGGTCGAGCATCACGCCCAGCAGCAGCGGTGATCCCGCGACGAGCTTCCGGTTCTCGGCGCCGAGGGTCTTCGGCACCCCGAAGGTGTTCATGAGCGTCTGCCCGCGCTTGGTGAACACCTGACTCGTGAACGGCCGAAGAGCGGCGGGCAGCTTGTCGAACAGCATGCCGCTGCGCTTCTCCTCCATCTCGGCCTGGCTGAAGCGGAAGTAGGGCTTGTAGCGCTCGAAGAACGTACCGTTCGACATCGCCTCGGTCATGCTCTCCCCCGAGATGCGGGCGATCTGCTCGATCGTGTCGCGACTCTCGATCACGACGAACCGCCAGGGCTGACTGTTCAGCTGCGAGGGGGCACGCCCTGCGGCCTCCAGGAGGATGCGCTGGTGATCCTCGGAGACGGGGTCGGGCAGGAACGCGCCGTTCGTGGTCTTGCGGCGTCGGATGGCATCGAGCAGTTCCATACGTTTCACTTCCGGTCGGCGGCGGATCGCGAGAGCACCAGCCCCGCGACGATGAAGGGAGCAGCGGCGAGCGCGACCAGCGGGTGCCGTCTGGTGTGAGTGCCGAGGTAGGGGATCGCCGCGAGGGGCACGGCCGCGGGCAGCAACGCGAGAGCGGCACGGC
>NZ_JAGYWT010000574.1:0-1485 GCF_019279095.1 Microbacterium sp. BF1
AGAGCATCTTCCGCAGGAACTCCTGGAAGTCCTCGGGTGTCGGGTCGTTGTCTGCCATGTCGCTCGCCCTCTCAGCACTTCTGTTGCCGTGGCATCTACGCTAGTCACAGGTTTCTGCGCGCGAACCAAAGCAGCTCGTCGAAGAGATCGGGCACGCTGCCGGAGACGAGCTGCAGCGAGCCCGCGGGGAGCAGGCCGGACTCGACCATCACGCGCACCATCGCCTCGGCGAGATACCCGGTCGGGGTCGCCGGCTTCACCAGGGTGGGGACGCCGGCGAGGAATGCGGGAGCGAACTTCTCCAGCGCCCCCCAGACCGGGAAGTTGAAGGCGTTGATCTGCACCGCCACGCCCCGCAGTCGCGTGTAGATGTGGCGGCCGAGGAAGGAGCCGTCCTTGGAGAGGTTCTCCACGCCGCCGTCGACGTAGACCTTGGCGTTGGGCAGCTCGCGACGGCCCTTGCTGGAGTACGCGAACAGCACACCGATCCCACCGTCGATGTCCACCCACGAGTCCTGTGTCGTGGCGCCGGTGCGGCTGGAGAGCGCGTACAGCTCGGCCTTGCGTTCGGTGAGGGCGAGGGCGAGCTGCTTGAGCCGCACGGCGCGCTGGTGGAACGTGAGCTCCCCGAGCGAGGCCTGCCCGACCGTGCGGGCGTGGTCGAGCGCGGCACCCAGGTCGAGTCCGTCGGTCGAGACGCGGGCCACGACCTCTCCCGTCGAGGCATCACGCACCTCGGTCGCCCGAGCCGTGGACGCCGGCGTCCACCACTCTCCCTCGACGTAGCTGGGGAGGATCTCGGTCATCTCAGTTCCCTTCATGAGGCGTCCCATTCGTAGAAGCCGCGTCCGCTCTTGCGGCCGAGGTGCCCCTCGGCGACCAGGCGGCGCAGCAGGGCCGGAGGTTCGAAGCGCTCACCCAGATGGGCGGCGAGGTACTCGGCGATGCCGAGCCGCACGTCGAGCCCGACGATGTCGGTGAGTCGGAGCGGTCCGACCGGATGCTTGTATCCGAGCGTCATCGCCGTGTCGATGTCTTCGGCGGAGGCGACGCCCTCCTCGAGCATGCGGATCGCCTCGAGTCCGAGCGCGACACCGAGCCGGGACGACGCGAAGCCGGGAGCATCGGCGACGACGATCGGCGTCTTGCCGAGGGCGGCGACCCAGCCGCGGGCGGAGTCGACGAGCGGGGGAGCGGTGCTCGCTCCGCGAACGATCTCGACGAGCGTGGAGGCGGGCACGGGGTTGAAGAAGTGCATGCCGAGCAGGTGCGAGGGGCGATCGAGCACCGCGGCCAGCTCGTCGATCGAGATGGAGGAGGTGTTCGAGGCGATCACGGCGTCGGAGGCGACGTGTGCTTCGACACGGCGGAGCGCATCGATCTTTGAGCGCGAGGTCCTCGGGCACCGCCTCGACGACGAGGGGGCACGGGGCGAACAGCGCGGCATCCGTGCCCGTCGCGAGACGCTCCCGATACTCCTCGACG
>NZ_JAGYWT010000575.1:0-1480 GCF_019279095.1 Microbacterium sp. BF1
CCCGTCGGAGCGGAGTGACACCGCCGACGGGCGTATCGCTCAGAGCTCGCCCGGCTTCATGACCTCGACGTCGATCGCGCGGATCACCCGCTGCGCGGCCGTGTCGGTCGGGGGCTCGGACGACGCCTGGTCGCCCTTGCGCCGACGGGTGGGGGCGTAGACCACGAGCGAGTGGAACAGGAACCGGGCGAAGAACGCCACGATGAGGGAGAGCGCCGTCGCGAGCACGCTGGAGATGTGCCAGGTCTCGACCATCAGAGCCATCACGGGGATGCGCAGCGCCGCCTCGACGTTGTTGAACGCGAACGAGCTCGCGAAACGGATCCCGACCCCGCGGGCATCCGTCTTCATGTCGGCGAACACGAAGCGCTCCTGCAGCAAGAAGTTGCCGATGATCGTGACCTCGGCACCGACGATCGCCGCCCAGACGTAGGGCACGCCGGCGGCGGTCAGTCCCCACATGATGCCGAGGTTCGCGGCGGCGCCGATCACGCCGATCAGCGCGAACAGCGACATCTTGCCGAAGCGCAGTCGTGCGAGGTGCTCGAGGAACATCGCCCCCTGGCGAAAGCTCGCCTTCGACGTGCCGTGTCGTCGCTCGGCGAACTCCATCGGCACCTCGGCGATGCGCAGGTCGTTGCGCGCGAGTATCTCGAGGAGGATCTTGAAACCCCGAGGCTGGAGCGTCGAGACGTCGAGGCGACCGCGGTCGACCAGGAAGAACCCCGTCATCGGGTCGGTGCTGCGAGCGAGGCGAATCGGGAACATCGCCCTGGTCAGCCAAGTCGCGACGCGGGAGACGCCGAAGCGCACCGCCGTGCCGAGCCCGCTCGTGTCCCCTCCGCCGACGTAGCGGGAGGCGGCGACGACGTCGGCGTCCCCCTGCGCGAATCGAGCGAGCAGGACGGGAAGGAGCTCGGGCGGATGCTGCAGATCACCGTCCATCACGATGCAGACATCGGAGGCCGCCGCCTCGAGGCCGATGACGACGGCGCCGCCCAGCCCTCCGGTGTTCTCGGCGCGATGGATCACGCGCACGGGGATCGGAGAATCGGCCGCGACGCGCTCGACCTCAGCGGCCGTGTCATCGGTGCTGTCGTCAACGAACAGGATCTCGGCGTCCCACCCCTCGAGCGCCACGGCGGTCCGCGCGACGAGCTCGGCGACGTTGTCGCGCTCGTTGAACGTCGGCACGATGATCGTGACCGGTGTCCCCACGTCCGCCCCCTGTTCCCCACGCGCATCGCGTGCGGCCTCCATCGTTCCACGGGATCCTGTGCGGAGAGAAACCCGAACCTGCTAGACTCTCGAACCGCGGCTGTGGGAGTCGCGAAGCGGATGGGGATCCGCTTACTGGGGAATTACTGATCTGGGGAGATCATGGGGACGCGTATCGGCTATGCCGTTGGTGCTTTCGACCTGTTTCACGTCGGGCATCTGAATCTACTTCGTCACGCAAAGCAGCACTGCGACATTCTGA
>NZ_JAGYWT010000576.1:0-1461 GCF_019279095.1 Microbacterium sp. BF1
ATCCGCACGCGTTCGATGCGGTCTACGACCCGACCGTCTGCGTGCCCGGGGCTCCCACCCCGACGATGGCGCCTCTGATCGACGGGCTCGAGGCCGTGCTCGCCGAGAGTGCAGCCGCCGCGGGCCTGGACCGACCGACCGATGTCGTCGCGCTGTGGGGTCTGATCCACGGGCTCGGAACGCTGGCCGCCGCCGGGCACTTCACGCTCGACGACGGGCTCTCCGCCTATGCCGCCGCCCTCGATCGGCTTCTGCCGGCAACCTGATCCGCCCGGTTCCGCCGCCCAAGCTGTGAGTCGCTCAAAGCACTCTTCCACGCGATGCACAGGCGACCTTTCGTAGATTGTTCGGATGCCCTATTCCGCCCATCGACCGGGTCGCTACGACTCGCAGGGTCGGATCATCCTCGACAGCGAACCCGCCGCCGTCACGGATGACCTCGACTTCCTGCGCGAGTTCGAGCCCACCGGCACGGACAACGCCACCCGTGAGGCGTCCGCATCCGCGCCGTCGGAGGCGACCCCGATCGCCGACGCCCTCGTCTCAGAAGAGCCCGCCCCGGTGAAGCCCCCGCGCGCGCGCCGGCCCCGCAAGACGCGCCCACCGCGCACTCCCGGTTCGCGCGCGCGGACCCTTGCGATCCTCGGAGGAGCGGAAGGCGAGATCCTCGACCGCGTCCCCGGCGAGACGCCGCGCTTCGTGCAGATGTTCTTCGTGCTCGCCGGCACCGCGCTCGTCTCGGCGATCTCGATGCTCTTCGCCCTCACCACCGGTGTGCAGGCAGCCATCTGGCTGGCCGTGCCGCTGGCGCTCGTGTGGGCGCTCATCATCTTCAACCTCGACCGCTTCCTCACCTCGACCATGAGCTCGACGAGGAACGTCTGGCGCCTCATCGGCCTCGCGATCCCGCGTGTGATCATGGCCGCGATCATCGGCTTCGTCGTCGCCGAGCCGCTCGTGCTGCAGATCTTCCACAACGACATCGCCCGTGAGGTCGCCTCCACCAACATCACGCAGTCGCAATCCGACCAGGAGGCTCTCGAATCGGGCCCGGAGAAGATCGCGCTCGACGCGGCATCCGCCAAGGTCGCCGAGCTCGAGAACCAGGCGGCGACCGGCATCGTCGCGGGGACGGACGCCTCGTCGGCCACGGAATCTGCGGCCCAGGCCACGGTCGATGACGTGACCGCGAAGATGACCGCTCAGCAGGCCGTGATCGACCAGGCTCGTGTGCTGTACCAGTGCGAACTGACGGGTGAGGGTGCCGGCACCGTTCCCGGCTGCACCGGCGTCAACGGCCAGGGCGCCAGCTCGGATGCCGCCAAGGCGCAGCTCGCCGAGGCCCAGCAGACCTACGACGCGCTCGCCGCGCAGCTGCGCACCGCGAACGAGGAGCTCGCCGCTGCGGGAACCGCCGCGAAGGAGAACACCTCGTCGTCGGAGGCGCAGAACCGCGAGCAG
>NZ_JAGYWT010000577.1:0-1457 GCF_019279095.1 Microbacterium sp. BF1
GCGGTCGCCGTGCTCGTGATCGCCTGCCCGTGCGCGCTCGGTCTGGCGACCCCCACGGCGCTTCTGGTCGGCACTGGTCGCGGCGCACAGATGGGCGTGCTCATCAAGGGCCCGGAGGTTCTGGAGTCCACCCGCAAGGTCGACACCGTCGTGCTGGACAAGACCGGCACCGTCACCACCGGCAAGATGACGCTCGTCGGCGTTTTCACAGAGGACCGCACAGATCGTGCAGAACTGCTGCGGCTGGCCGGCGCCCTGGAGGATGCCTCGGAGCACCCCATCGCACAGGCGATCGCCAAGGGGGCGACCCAGGAGGTCGGTTCTCTGCCGACCCCCTCGGACTTCGCGAACATCGAGGGCAAGGGAGTACAGGGGATCGTCGACGGCCACGCCGTGCTCGTCGGCCGCGATTCGCTCCTCGCCGAGTGGTCGCAGCAGCTGAGCCGTGAACTCGCGTCGACGAAGGTCCGCGCCGAGAGCGAGGGCAAGACCGTCGTCGCCGTGGGGTGGGACGGTCAGGCCCGAGGCATTCTCGTCGTGGCCGACACCGTGAAGCCGAGCAGCGCCGAAGCGATCGCTCAGTTCAAGGCGATCGGGTTGACCCCGATCCTGCTCACCGGAGACAACGAGGCCGTGGCCCGGCAGATCGCGGCCGAGGTGGGTATCGAGGAGGTCATCGCCGAAGTCCTCCCGAAGGACAAGGTCGATGTCGTCACCCGATTGCAGCGCGAAGGCAAGGTGGTCGCGATGATCGGCGACGGCGTCAACGACGCCCCCGCGCTCGCACAGGCCGATCTCGGACTCGCGATGGGTACCGGCGCCGATGTCGCGATCGAAGCATCCGACATCACCCTGGTGCGCGGCGATCTGCGCAGCGCGGTCGATGCGATCCGGCTGTCGCGAAAGACACTCGGAACGATCAAGACCAACCTGTTCTGGGCCTTCGCCTACAACGTCGCGGCGATCCCCGTCGCCGCACTCGGAATGCTCAACCCCATGCTCGCCGGCGCGGCGATGGCGCTTTCCAGCGTCTTCGTCGTCGGCAACAGCCTGCGCCTGCGCGGGTTCAAGAGCAGAGCCAAGTGATGACACGCACCATCTCCCTCCACCAGAAGCACTCGAGAAAGGAACCATCCCGCATGACGAACAACACCGAGGCCGCTCCCAGCTGTTGCAGCACAAGCGCCATCAACCCCGCCGCCGCAGGCAACGGCCGCGAGAACCTGTTGACCAGCACAGCAGGCGATGACCTCACCACCTGCCCGGTCATGGTCGGCAACCCGGTCAGCAAGAAGGCCGCGGAGGCCGCCGGCCTCTACCGTGACCACGAGGACGAGCGATACTACTTCTGCTGCGCCGGGTGCGGTCCGGCCTTCGACTCGGACCCCGCCAAGTACGCCGCCCAGATGGCGTGAGCCCGACGCGGGGTTCACGGCGCACGCAGAGGCGCCGCGAAC
>NZ_JAGYWT010000578.1:0-1452 GCF_019279095.1 Microbacterium sp. BF1
GGCCGTATTCAACCGGTCGTCGCAACACCGGCGAATCGGGGTATTGGATGAGCGTGTGGGACAGGCAGAAGCAGGTGCGGGCGTATCGGGGGCAGATCGTGTCTCCTGGGCGGCCGACGGTCGCGTGGCGGCAAGATCGGGTGCGATTCTGGATAGCGATCGCTGCGGGGAAGAAGACTCGCGAGGCGGGCGACGCTGGGGGTGTTTCGGAGCCGGTCGCGCACCGGTGGTTCCGCGACGCTGGTGGTGTGAATCCGCAACTGCCTCCCACAGTGTCTGGTCGATATCTGTCGCCGCCAGAACGTGAGAACATCGCGCTGTGGCGGGCGCAAGGAGCTGGCGTGCGTGAGATCGCCGGACGCTTGGGGCGTGCACCATCGACGATCTCGCGGGAGTTGCGGCGCAATGCGTCCACGCGCACGTATCGGCTCGAGTACAAGGCATCGACGGCGCAGTGGCATGCGGAGCGTCGAGCGCGCAGGCCGAAGACCGCGAAGCTCGTCACCCACGATGCGCTGCGCACTTACGTCCAGGACAAGCTCAGCGGCAGCATCTTCACTGCGGACGGCACACGGATCGGACCGGTCGGGCCTGCATGGGATGGGAAGAACAAACCGCATCGCGGGGACCGGGAGTGGGTGACGGCGTGGAGTCCACGGCAGATCGCCAAGCGGCTACCGATCGATTTCCCCGGCGATCCTTCGATGCGGATCTCGCACGAAGCGATCTATCAGGCCCTCTACGTCGAAGCGCGCGGCGGACTGGAGCGGCATCGGTCCTGGCATCTACGTCGAGGACGCACCAAGCGCATGCCAAGGGCCCGGACCAGGCAGCAGGCATGGGCTCACGTCACCGAAGACACGGTGCTATCGAAACGCCCGAAGGAGGCAACGGATCGCAAAACTGCAGGGCATTGGGAAGGCGACCTCATCATCGGGTTGAAGCGCTCCGCGATCGCCACGCTCGTGGATCGGACCACACGATTCGCGATGCTCGTTCATCTTCCACGTCAGGCCGGATACGGGATCATCCCACCACGCAAGAACGGCCCCGCGCTGGCGGGGTATGGCGCGATCACGACGAAGAACGCTCTCACGGCGACGTTCTCCACGCTACCCGCGGCATTACGTCGTTCGCTGACCTGGGATCGCGGCAAAGAGCTCTCCGCGCACCGGTTGCTTACGACTGAGATCGGGCTGCCGGTCTATTTCGCCGATCCGAAGAGCCCCTGGCAGCGCGGCAGCAACGAGCACCTCAACGGGCTCCTACGCCAGTACTTCCCCAAGGGCACAGATCTCTCCCGGTGGAACGCGGCAGAGATCACCGCCGTCGCGGACGCGATCAACAACCGCCCGCGAGAAATCCTCGACTGGCGCACCCCCGCCGAGGCCTTCGAAGAGCTACTACGATCGACCCAACAAACAATCGTTGCGACGACCGGTTGAATACGGC
>NZ_JAGYWT010000579.1:0-1452 GCF_019279095.1 Microbacterium sp. BF1
TCAAATTCTATCGGGCGAAGTCGTCTCCGCCGTGTCACACGCTCAGGCGGTGACGAGGGTTCCGATCGGCTCGCCGAGAAGCGCACGGGTCACGTTGCCCGCCGGCTCCATGCCGAACACCACACCCTCACCGTCGAAGACGTGCGCCCACTCACCGACGACGCGGTCGAGGTGACGTTCACCGTGCCCGCCGCACTCGCCGACGAGTACGACCATCTTCCCGGCCAGTACGTCGCGCTGCGCACCACCCTCGACGGCGTCGAGGTGCGGCGCTCCTACTCGCTGTGCCGTGCGCCGGAGCACTGCGACGACGGACAGGACACCCGGTTGAGCGTCGCCGTGAAGCGCGACGAGGGCGGACTCTTCTCGACCTGGGCGCAGACCGGCCTGCACGCCGGATTCGAGATCGACGTGATGAGCCCGCAGGGTACGTTCACCTCGGCGCTCGACGACCTCGACGACCGCCACGTGGTGGGCATCGCCGCCGGCTCCGGCATCACGCCGCTGATGGCGCTCGCCCACACGGTGCTGACGCGGTCCGAGACGTCGCGGTTCACACTGCTGTACACGAACAGGGCCACGCTCGACGTGATGTTCCTCGAAGACCTCGCCGACCTCAAGGACCGCTACCCGACCCGACTCGTGCTGCACCATGTGCTCTCCCGCGAGCAGCGGGCGGCTCCGGTGCTCTCCGGGCGGATCGACGAGGAGAAGCTGCGCACGATCCTCGGCACGCTGATCCCGCCGTCGAGCGTCGACGAGTGGTTCCTGTGCGGACCGCTCGCCCTGGTCGACCTCTGCCGCGAGGTGCTGGCCGACGTCGGGGTCGAGCGCTCGCACATCCGCTTCGAACTGTTCACCACCGGCGACGAACCGGCTCGCGCGGCCCGACCCGTGCAGGTGCGCGCCGGCGAGAAGACCGTGCGCATCGAGGTCACGCTCGACGGCGTCTCCTCGACCGTGGAGAGCCCGGTCGACGCGCACGAGTCGGTGCTCAACGCGGCACTGCGCGTGCGGCCCGATGCGCCGTTCGCGTGTGCGGGCGGTGTCTGCGGCACCTGCCGTGCCCGTGTGATCGAGGGCAGCGTGACCATGACCGAGAACTACGCCCTGGAGCCCGACGAGCTCGAGCGCGGATTCGTGCTCACCTGCCAGTCCCATCCGACCAGCGACCGCGTGGTCGTGGACTACGACGTCTGACCCGGAGGCCCCCATGATCGACCTCGCCATCGCCGACGACGTCGCGACGATCGTCCTGAACGCACCGTCGAAGCTGAACGCGCTCGACGAGAGGGCCCTGGCGGATCTGGATGCCGCCTACGAGTGCTTGCCGGGGAACTCGGCGTGGATCGCCGCGGCGAAGTTGCGAGCGAGCTCGATGTCCGGCTCTCCCGTCTCGACCCACAGCAGGTCCGCGTACGGGGCGAAGGCGAGTCCGCGGCTGATGACCGA
>NZ_JAGYWT010000058.1:0-8769 GCF_019279095.1 Microbacterium sp. BF1
AGAAGCACCGCGGATGCGCCGGGGATGGCGACGACATCCGCGCACAGAGCGCCACCTGTCAGCGATTCGGCGATCCCGAGCGTCCACCCGCGCCGACCCAGCGCTGCGAGGACCGCGGCGCTCTCTTCGCTCATGGCTTCCGGCGCGAACCCCGCACCTGCGCCACGATGTAGTCGATGCCGCTCACCACCGTGAGCACCAGCACGATGAGCATGAGGATGAAGGTGATCAGCGTCCAGGCGTCGAGACCGATGAGGTAGTGCAACGGAAGCAGTGCCCAGCCGAGCGCCATCCCCTGGAATGCCGTCTTGATCTTGCCCATCCAGGCCGCGGCGACGACATGCTCGCTGGCGACCATGAGTCGATGGATCGTGATCCCCCACTCGCGCACCAGGATGATCGCCACGATCCACCAGCTGACCTCGCCCAGGATGGCGAGCCCGATGAATCCAGCGCCCGTGAGCATCTTGTCAGCGATGGGATCCCAGAGTTTGCCGAAGTCGCTGACGATGTCGTATTTGCGTGCGAGGTAGCCGTCAACCCAGTCCGTCGAGATACCGACGATGAAGATGATCGCGGCGGCCCAACGGAGGCCGGGGTCGGGAAGGCCGTACTGGCCGCCCAGCAGCAAGAGGATGAAGAAGACGACCGCCAGCGGGATGCGCGCGACGGTGATGGCGTTGGGAAGCTGCCGAGGAATGGCCATCAGTCGCGTCCCGTCAGGCCCCAGGCGTCTTCGTCGCCCTCGGCCTCCACCTCGGGAAGCCCCTCGTACTGGGCCGCGATCGGATCATGTGTCTGAGGAAGAGGTGGGACGGGCGGAGCGACCGGGGCTGCGGACGGCGACGGCGAGGCCGGCACGTCGTCGCCGCGGAGCTTCGCCATGACCTGCGGGAGCTGCTCGGCCGTGGCCAGCACGTCTCGCGCCTTGGATCCCTCGGACGGACCGACGATCTCGCGCGACTCCAGCAGGTCCATGAGGCGGCCGGCTTTCGCGAAGCCGACACGAAGCTTGCGCTGGAGCATCGACGTCGAGCCGAACTGGGACGAGACGATGAGCTCGGCGGCCGCGAGCAGCAGCTCCAGGTCGTCGCCGATGTCCTCGTCGACTTCCTTCTTCTTGGTCGGCTCCATCGCCTCCTGCACATCGGGACGGTAGTCCGGACGTGCCTGACGGGTGACGTGCTTGACGACCGCGTCGATCTCCTTCTCGTCGACCCAGGCGCCCTGCAGACGGAACGGCTTGGACGAGCCCATGGGCGAGAACAGCGCATCACCCTGACCGATGAGCTTGTCGGCGCCGGGGCTGTCGAGGATGACGCGGCTGTCGGTGACGCTGGTGACGGCGAAGGCCAGACGAGAGGGCACGTTCGCCTTGATGAGTCCGGTGACGACGTCCACACTCGGACGTTGCGTCGCGAGGACGAGGTGGATGCCGGAGGCTCGCGCCAGCTGCGTGATTCGCACGATCGAGTCCTCCACGTCGCGAGGGGCGACCATCATGAGGTCGGCGAGCTCATCGACCACGACCAGGAGGTACGGGTAAGGCTTCAGAACGCGCTCACTGCCCACCGGCAGCTCGACCTCGCCCGCACGCACGGCTCGGTTGAAGTCGTCGATGTGACGGAAGCCGAAGGATGCGAGGTCGTCGTACCTCATGTCCATCTCCTTCACGACCCACTGCAGCGCTTCCGCCGCCTTCTTGGGGTTCGTGATGATGGGCGTGATCAGGTGCGGGACACCGGCATAGCTGGTGAGCTCCACGCGCTTCGGGTCGATCAGCACCATGCGTACATCGGCCGGGCGAGCGCGCATCAGCAGGCTCGTGATCATGGAGTTCACGAAGCTCGACTTACCAGAGCCTGTGGAACCGGCGACCAGGAGGTGGGGCATCTTGGCGAGGTTCGCGATGACGATGTTGCCGCCGACGTCTTTGCCGACGCCGATCGTCATCGGGTGCGTGCTCTTCTGCGCGACGGGCGAGCGCAGCACGTCGCCGAGCGCCACCATCTCCTTGTCGGCGTTGGGGATCTCGATGCCGATCGCGCTCTTGCCGGGGATCGGCGAGAGGATGCGGACGTCGTTCGATGCCACCGCGTAAGCGAAGTTGTTGCTCAGCTGCAGGATCTTCTCGACCTTGACGCCGTGGCCGACCTCGACCTCGTACTGCGTGACCGTCGGTCCGCGGGAGAACCCGGTGACCTTCGCATCGACCTTGAACTGCGACAGCACACTGGTGATCTGCTCGATCACCTTGTCAGTGGCCTCGGAGCGCATCACCGGCGGCGGACCTTCGACCAGGAGGCCGGGAGAGGGCAGGATGTACGGCGTCACGGGAGCCTGCGGTCCGCGGTCGCCAGGGCCCTCGGTGCCGAAGCCGTCGAGGCCGGGAAGCTCCGGCACCTCTCCGGTGTCGGAGGAGTCGTCGAGGAGCGCCGTGGTCTGCTGCTCCGCGAGGGAGTCGGCGACGGACCTCACATCGGACAGCACCTCGGTGGCCGCGTCATACGGGTTCTCGACGACGACCGCCTGGTCGTAGGCGGGAGTCGGATCGGAGGTCGTGAGCAGCGCCGTGATGTCATCCGAGCCGAGGGTGCCCTCGTCGGGATCTTCTTCCCGACCGGTCTTGTTGCGCCGCCACCAGGGCAGCACGTCGGGGTCGTCGACCTTGTCGGCGTCGTCGATCGCCGCAGCGTCCTTGGCAGGCTTCTCCGGGCGTTCGGCGTCGAACATCCAGGCGTACAGGTCGCCGAGGCGGGCGCCGATGCGGTTCGGCGGTGTCTTGGTGAGGATCAGGATGCTGAGTGCCGCAAGCAGCGACAGCACGATGTACGCGGGAATGTCGGTGAGGTAGGTCAGGGGCTGTCCCACGAGCCAGCCAAGCAGCCCACCCGATTCACTGAGCGCTGGCATCCCCTGGTTCGGATGCGGGCGGGGCCCGGCGACGTGGAATATCCCCGCGAGCGCCAGGACGAACATTCCGAATCCGATTCCGATTCGCCCGTTGTCATGAACTGACGAAGGGTGACGGAACAGCCAGCCGGCGAGCAGCAGAAGCAGCACCGGCATGATGAAGGCCACACGCCCGACGAACAGCCCGACGGAGTACGCGCTGATGTTCGCAGCGACTTCGTTGCCGATGAAGAACCACTCGTTGACCGCGCCCAGCACGGAGAGGAGCACGAGGAGGAAGGGGAAACCGTCGCGACGATCGTCTTTCTCGAGGGTCTCAGGGCCGAACGCGCGGAAGAGTCCGCCGACACCGTGCGCCAGCCCGACCCAGGCCCGGACGGCGACCGGCGGCTTGTCTGCCTCGTCGATGTACTTCTTGGGAGCGGGCTGCGCCTTGCGAGCGGGTGGGGCCTTGGGAGCCGTCTGCCGCTTCGGGCGCGACGGTGCGCTGGTCGACGCGCTCTCTGTCTTCGTGGTACTCCTGGCCATGCTCTCACGTTACGTCCACCAGCCGACATCTCCGCGTAATGACGCGGCTTTCCCCGGATCCGAGAGGGCGCGGCTACGCCGTGCCGCGCGCCATCGTGTCCCGGCTCTCGCCCTCCCTCACCACGGCGAAGCCCTCGGCGCGATACAGGTTGCGCGCGAAGTTGTCCCGTTCGACGCTCAGGCTGATGCGCGCATGTCCCTGAGAGCCGGCGAGGTGCACGATGCCGCGCAGCAGCGAGCGTCCGACGCCACGCGCACGCCAGAGGGGATGCACTCCGATGATCAGCTCCGGGATGGCGACGCCGATGAAGCCGAATCCCGGGGCGTCCTGCGGGAGCACCCGATACCACGCGGCCCCGACCGGGACGTCGTCCGAAGCGGTGGCCACCAGTCCGTCGTCGGCCATGCGCTTCCACCCCGCGAGGTAACGCCTGTGGTCGGCAGAGGTCAGCACCTCGTGCCGCGGACGCACTCCCCCGGCACGCCAATTGGCGGCCTCGACGAGCATGTCGCCGAGGAACATCGCATCCGTCTGCGCCGCCCTGCGAAGGGAGAAGTCCCTGTACATGACGCGAGCATAGGCCCGCGGTGTTACATCGACGTGACGGCCACCCGTGAGCGGGGAGCGGACTCCCCCAGCGTCACGCCTCGATGACGAGCGGAACGATCATCGGACGACGACGCAGCCTCTGGTTCACCCAGCGACCGATCGTGCGTCGAACGACCTGCGACAGCGCATGGGTGTCACGAACGCCGTTGCCCGATGCCTCCTTGAGCGCCGCGATGATCTTCGGCGTGACGTCGTCGAACACCGAATCATCCTCGGCGACGCCGCGCGCGTGGATCTCCGGTCCCGAGATGATTCGGCCGGTGCCGGCATCCACCACCACGATCACCGAGATGAAGCCCTCCTCGCCGAGGATACGGCGATCCTTGAGGTCGGCATCGGTGATCTCGCCGACGGTGGAGCCGTCGACGTACACGAATCCGAGGTCGAGCTGACCGGTGACCTTCGCGACCCCGTCCTTGAGATCGATCACGGTGCCGTTGGAGGCGATGATCGTGTTCTCCTCGGGGACGCCGGTGTCCTGCGCCAGCTTGGCGTTGGCGATCAGGTGCCGGTACTCGCCGTGGACCGGGAGGACGTTCTTCGGCTTCAGGATGTTGTAGCAGTAGATCAGCTCGCCCGCCGCGGCATGCCCGGAGACATGCACCTTCGCGTTGGCCTTGTGGACGACGTTGGCACCGAGCTTGGTGAGCCCGTCGATCACGCGATAGACCGCATTCTCGTTGCCCGGGATGAGGCTGGAGGCGAGGATGACCGTGTCGCCCTCACTGATCTCGATCGCGTGGTCCATGTTCGCCATACGACTGAGCACCGCCATCGGCTCGCCCTGGGAGCCGGTGGACATGTAGACGATCTGCTCGTCGGGGAGGTCGCGGGCCTTCTTGAAGTCGATGAGGACTCCGTCCGGCACCTTCAGGTAGCCGAGCTGCTCGGCGATCGTCATGTTGCGCACCATGCTGCGGCCGAGGAATGCGACGCGGCGACCGTTGGCGTGCGCCGCGTCGATCACCTGCTGCACTCGGTGTACGTGGCTGGAGAAGCTCGCGACGATGACACGACGAGGCGCCTTCGCGATCACCTGGTCGAGCACGGGACCGATGGAGCGCTCCGTCGGCGTGAAGCCGGGGACATCGGCGTTCGTCGAGTCGACGAGGAACAGATCCACGCCCTCTTCACCGAGGCGGGCGAATGCGCGCAGGTCGGTGATGCGGCCGTCCAGCGGCAGCTGATCCATCTTGAAGTCACCGGTGGCGAGCACCATGCCTGCGGGCGTGCGGATGGCCACGGCCAGCGCATCCGGGATCGAGTGGTTGACCGCGACGAACTCCAGGTCGAACGGACCGACCCGCTCCTGCTGACCTTCCTTCACCGTGAGGGTGAAGGCCTTGATGCGATGCTCCTTGAGCTTCGCCTCGACCAGTGCCAGGGTGAGCCCGGATCCGATCAGCGGGATGTCGCTCTTCAGACGCAGCAGATACGGCACCGCGCCGATGTGGTCCTCGTGTCCGTGCGTCAGCACCACGCCGACGATGTCATCCAGGCGATCGCGGATCGGCTCGAAGTCCGGCAGGATCAGGTCGACACCCGGCTGGTGCTCCTCAGGGAAGAGCACGCCGCAGTCGACGATCAGGATCTTGCCGTCGTACTCGAACATGGTCATGTTGCGACCGATCTCGCCGAGGCCGCCGATCGGGACGACCCGCAGCGTCCCGTCTTCGAGAGCGGTCGGTGCTACCAGGGGAATGGACATGCTGTCTCCTCAGTCGGACACTCCGCGCGTCCGTTCGTTCGTGGCGACACGACTCAGCGCGTCGTGCCGTGCACCTTGGGCAGGGCACCACCCGCGGCCGCGTTGCGGTCGGGGCGGAAGTTCGAGAAGTCGGCTCCGGGGACGTTCTGGACCAGGTCGAGTTCATCTTCGATGAGCGCGGCCTCCCATTCCTCGGGGCCGACCAGGGGAAGTCGGACGCGCGGGCTCGAGATGCGGCCGAGTCCGTGCAGGATGTACTTGGCCGCGACCGTTCCCGGAACATGCGTCATCACCGCGCGCACGAGCGGTTCGAGGCGCTTGTGCTCTGCGGTGGCGGTGGCGAGATCGCCCGCGTTCACCGCGTCGATGATCGTGCGGTACGGCGCAGCGGCGACGTTCGCCGTCACACCGATGAGGCCGGTGGCCCCGATCGCGAGGTGCGGGAGCACGTTCGCGTCGTCGCCTGAGAAGTACATCAGGTCGGTCTGGTTGAGCACGCGGCTCACCTCGGAGAAGTCGCCCTTGGCGTCTTTCACGGCGAGGATGTTCGGGTGCTTCGCGAGACGCAGGATGGTCTCGTACTTGATCGGCACACCCGTGCGGCCGGGGATGTCGTAAAGGATCACCGGGAGGTCGGTCGCGTCGGCGACCAGACGGAAGTGCGTGAGGATGCCGGCCTGAGTCGGCTTGTTGTAGTACGGCGTGACGATCATGATGCCGTCGGCGCCGGCCTTCTCGCTGGCCTTGTAGAGCTCGATCGCGTGGGCGGTCTCGTTGGAGCCACCGCCGGTGATGATCTTGGCGCGACCAGCGGAGACGGATCTGCCGACCTCGACGAGCTTGAGCTTCTCGGGGTCCGTCAGGGTCGAGGTCTCGCCGGTCGTCCCCGTCACGACGATGCCGTCCGCTCCCGCGGTGATCACGTCATCGATGTGCTTCTCGACGGCGGGCCAATCGACTTCACCGTCGGCCGTCATCGGAGTGACGAGCGCGACGAGAACCTGTCCGAAAGGGTTGCCCGAATGCGTCATAGACCCAAGCGTATCGGTTCGACTGCCGCTCATGCGGACGCGGTGACGCGGATGAGGTCGCAGGTGCGCCGTACGCTCGAAGGATGGCATGGGTCACACGAGACAGCGAGACGAAGTACGAGAACGCCTGGATCCGTGTGCGTGAGGATCGGGTCACAGGACCGGCCGGTGACGACGGCATCTACGGTGTCGTCACCATGCAGCATCCGGCGGTATTCATCGTCGCCGTGGATGACGACGACCGCATCTGTCTCGTCACGATCGACCGCTACACCGTGGGCACCACCATCGAGGTGCCTGCGGGAGGCAGCGACGGTGAGGCTCCGCTCGTCGCGGCCCGGCGGGAACTTCGCGAGGAGACCGGCTTCGAGGCCGGTGACTGGGTGCCGCTGGGCACCATGCACGCGCTGAATGGTATCGCCGAGGCCGCCGAACACGTCTTCCTCGCACGCGACCTCCAACCTGCCGCAGAAGACGAAGAGGCATCCGGCGAGGGCGAGGCGCGCACTGCTGAGACTCAGGCCGAAGAGGGCATCCAGGCCGTCTCATGTGAGCGGATGCCTTGCCACAGCGCATGCGGGGCGAGGGAGAAACGGGCAGGTGATGAATTCGGGGACACGGAAAGACCTCACGCGAGAAGGGGTGAATGGCGCAGAAGACCACCGCCCCGTTCGAGGCGTGGTCTAGTTCCGTGGCGGCGGGCAGCCGGCGATCTCGCCGTGCGAGAGCGTGCCCCACACACTGGTCCACCCGTTCGTGCCCGGGTGCAGGATGACCCGCATCCATTCCCTCATCGGGGTCGCCGAGCGAAGACGGTGCGGGGCACGCGTCGAGCCGGCGATCGAGAGAAGGGGCACGCGTCCAGCCTAGCCGTGCGCTGCTGAGATCTATCTGCGCTCCGCGGAGACCACACCTACCTGAATCCCATTTAGCTAACTAAGCTAGCGATCATGGAACGGTACGTGCGCCTGCGGTGGCTCGGGCTCGTCTTCATCAGCATCGCGGTCTCGCTGATCATCGTCGACTCGACGATCGTCAACGTGGCGATCCCTGCGATCGTGGAGGACCTCGGCATCACCTCGACCGAGGTGCAGTGGGTGCAGGAGTCGTACACCCTCGTCTTCGCCTCCCTGCTGCTGGTGTTCGGCAGCCTCGCCGATCGCTTCGGCCGGCGGCGGGTGATGCTCATCGGCGTCGTCGTGTTCGCCCTGTCGTCGGTGTTCGCTGCGCTGTCGCCGGACGGGGGGATGCTGATCCTCGCGCGTCTGGCCCAGGGCGTCGGTGGAGCGCTGATCCTGCCCACGACGCTCTCGATCATCAATGCGACCTTCCGAGGACGCGAGCGAGGGATCGCCTTCGCCGTGTGGGGGTCGACGATCGGTGGTATGGCTGCTGTCGGCCCTCTCCTGGGCGGGTGGCTCACGACCGCGTATTCGTGGCGGTGGGCGTTCGGGATCAACATCCCCCTCGGCATCATCATCGTGATCGGCGTGCTGCTGACGGTGGCGGAATCTCGCAGCGATCGCATCAGCAGAGTCGATGTCGTCGGTGCCGCGCTCTCCATCGTGGCGATGGGGAGCCTCGTGTTCGGCCTCATCGAGGGGCGGACATACGGCTGGTGGCTCATCGATACGCGTCCACAGATCGGCGACTGGGCGTGGCCGTGGGAGCTGTCGCCGATACCCCTGCTCTTCGCGGTCGCCGTCATCGCCGTCATCGGGTTCATCCTCTGGGGCCGCTACCGCGAGCGCACGGGAAAGCCGACGCTGCTGGCGCTGCGGCTGTTCTCGATCTCCTCCTTCCGCAACGGCAACATCGCGGCGGCCGTGGTGTCATTGGGCGAGTTCGGCAACGAGCGACTGGTGATGCCGTACCGGTCGCGGTACGCGGCCACGGTTCGCGCCTGCCGTCGCCACACGGTCCCAATGCGCTGCTCTACTGGCTTCTCTCCGAACGCAAGCGTCCATTCCTCACCCCCG
>NZ_JAGYWT010000580.1:0-1445 GCF_019279095.1 Microbacterium sp. BF1
CTTTGGCGGGGGCCTGGAAGAACACCCGCGGGTACCAACGGCGCGAGAGCTCCTTGATGCTGGAGACGTCGACGTTGCGGTAGTGCAGCCACTGATCCACCTGCGGCATGTACTTCGCCAGGAACATCCGATCCGTGCCGATCGTGTTCCCGGCCAGAGGCGCTTTGCGCTCCAGCGGAACGAAGCGCTTGATGTACGCGAGGGTCTGGGCCTCGGCCTCCTCCAGCGACACTCCACCGGCGATCTCCTCGATGAGTCCCGACGTCTCGTGCATCTTCGTGACGAAGTCGTTCATGTGCTCGAGTGCACTCTCATTGGGGCGGATCACCACCTGGAATCCCGGATCGATGGGGTTGAGCTCGAAGTCGGTGACGACGACGGCGATCTCGACGAGTTCGTCGACCGCCAGATCGAGGCCCGTCATCTCGCAGTCGATCCATACGAGACGATCATTCTCGGACGCAGATACCATTCCGCCATACTATCGACGGGCCCGACATCGCCGACCGGAGCGTGCTTCACGAAACGCCTCCGGGACCGCGATACTCTAGAGATGTGCGCCTCCGTAGCTCAGGGGATAGAGCAGGAGCCTTCTAATCTCTTGGTCGCAGGTTCGAATCCTGCCGGGGGCACCACACGAGTCGAATGCCCCGCGACACACGGCGCATCGAGGCATTGGCCGTCGAATCTCCGCCTGCGTCGTCGACCGCGCTGAACTCGTCAGGAATAGCGGAGGGCCGCGACGGCATCGTCCGCGCGCCAGAACTCACCGACGATCCGGAAGACGCCCGTCGCGAGATGAAGGCGCTCCGCGCGGTATCGAAGCCCGAGCGGATCCGCGACGATGCGCAGGTGACCGAGCACGTGCTCCCGCTGATCCTGCACTCTCCAGAGGTGATCCGCGGCGCGGACGAGATGCTCTCGTGCGGAAGCGAGTCGAGGCGTGGCGTAGGGGATCTCGGGGAGGGAGGTGATCAGGTTGTCTGACATCGGGGCTCCTTTCGTGATTCGAAGATATGACCGACCTCCGACATTCGGGTCGGCGATGTCCTCCCGCCCTCGTCGGGGCTTTCTCTCCACAGACGCCATCTGACCGAGGCTGTCCACCGCTTGCACGATTCGGGCGATCGGCTCCCGCCGTCGCGCCCCACTCTGGAGGGGCCCGGAAGAGATCCGGCGATCGAGAGGATGAGCACATGATCGACACCCTGACCATCGTGGGGAGAGTCGCGACCGACCCGACGCAAGTCCAGACCGGGGGCGGCGTCTCGGTCACCAACTTCCGCCTCGCCAGCACGCACCGCCGCTTCGATGCCGCGACCCAGACGTGGACGGACTCCGGGACCAACTGGTTCTCCGTGGCCGCATTCCGACAGCTCGGCGAGAACGCGAAGGCGTCACTGCGCACCGGTGACAGCGTGATCGTGACCGGTCGCCTGAAGATC
>NZ_JAGYWT010000581.1:0-1444 GCF_019279095.1 Microbacterium sp. BF1
ACCTCCAACGACGACCGCCGAGCAGCATTGACGGCTTGGCTCGACCACTACAACCTAGACAGAACCCACCTCGGCATCGGAGGCAAGACCCCTATCGACCGAATCAACAACGGTCGAGGTCAGTACACCTAGCTCGGGCGATGGCCGGCGTTGAAGGCCTGATCACCTGACAGTCGCGCCAGACATATTCCATTGGCTGCAGAGCTCATTCGCTTCACTGGCCAGCGGCATCAAGCGTGATGACCATGTCACTTCCGCGGTCGGGATGATATGACCACGCCGCGGTGATGCCATCCCAAGCCTCTGTCTGGCGCCCGTCTATCGACGTTGTCTGCTCGAGATGAGATATCACGCTCGATGGGGCATCGAGCGCCCGCAGGATACAGGCCTGATTCTCATACGACGCGCCATACGAGTCGTCGTTGCCCTTGACATCGATGGTGAGCGTGCGGTTCTCATCAGCGATCGTTGTTCCAGCGGGTGAGCCGCAAGAAGAGTATGCCTCGCCGAGCCGGCCGTCCTGTTCTGGAGCACTGGCGTCACTGCCACCCAACATGGTCTGCGCGACAAGTGTGCCTCCAACTCCGAGGATGATCCCAACTACACCCACGGCCGCCGGCAACACCCAGCGAGACGGACGCGACGGGACGCTCGGGACAGCAGCAGGAGTGCTCGACTCCAAAGCCATGCCGCGCGCGGGTGGGGGCTGATCTTCACTCATGAGCAGAACATAGCGCATCCACAGAGGAGCCGGTCGCGCTTCCCTGGCGTGCATCACCCGCACGCCCGCGGCCCGCTTCCACAAGCAATGGGCACGGTTGGGAGATTCGTGCCCTCATCTACCCCTCGTCATGTCAGACCTCGTCGGTAGGTTCGAGTGAACCAAGTCGAGGGACGGTGAGATACGTCTCCCACCGCGACGAAAGCAGAGAGGAAAAGATGGCCAGCGACAGCGAAACACTCAAGGGGATCCTCCGAGAGCTCGAGAACATCGGCTTCCTGATGGGAGATGTCAACGAAATCCGCAACGGCAACTACGACCCCCCGGGCGGGGCCAATCCAACGCCGCGGCGGTCACGCGCAAAGACGCTCGACGACCTCTTCAACGTCCTGGACGGCATCCATGCGGAAACGATGCGCCAGACCGAGCTCCTGGAAGCGATCGCCAACACACTCGAGGATGAGGGCGATGATGACAGCGCCGAAGATGAGCCCTTCGACCCCGCGAACATCTGAAGCGTCTTCGCTGACAAGAGGCTGACGATTGCATGCTGAGAATGGGGATCGGAGCTACTTCGTCCAGTTCCGATCCCCACCGGGTCTGTCCGTTCCTTTGTGTACGGGGCTTCGGCTTAGTTGATTCCTAGGCGGTCGCCGTAGGTGATGGACAGGGTGTTCAGGATAGCTTTCCAGCCGGCGATCTGCCCGGTCGGGTTCGTGCGAT
>NZ_JAGYWT010000582.1:0-1444 GCF_019279095.1 Microbacterium sp. BF1
GCCGCGGTCGCCTTCTCGGAATCGAACGCGATCTCCGCCGGTACGGGGTCGCCCATCCAGGCTCCGAGGTTCCAGAGCGGGTGCTCGGCGAAGGCCGTGTCGGCGAGAGCCGTCGCGTCGACGTTCACACCGAGGTCGGTGCCGGTCAGCACGGTGCCCTCTCCTTCGCCGGTGAGGGTGACCTCGGTCTCGGCGAGGTGGGCGTTGATGGTGTCGGCCGCGGCGCCCGGGGTCATCCATCCGACGGGGATGCCCGCGACCGTGGTGCCGGGCGCGATGAGGATCATGGAGGCCGCGCCCGCACCGATCGCGATGACGCCGAGACCCAGACCGATCCAGAGGCCGAGGCGGCGCTTCTTGGGTGACGGTTCGATGGGGGCCCAGGCGAGGGGCTGTTCGCCGGTGGACGGCGGGACGGTCTCCGTGGGAGCTCCCGTCGGTGCGAGTACTGCGGTGGGCGCGGAGTCATCTCTCTGCGCCTCGGCTGCGCCCGGCGCAGAAATCAGATCGGTCACGAACTTCACCCCCCGGCTCTCAAACGTGTCCTCACGTTCAATGGTACGGGATGGGAGGTAACGGGGAGGCAACGGTCCGTGATAACGTGCCTCCCCGCATCAGGCCCGTCAGTCGATGATGGCGATGCCGTCGATCTCGACCAGCATCTCTTCGCGCGGCAGACCGGTGAAGACGGTGGTGCGCGAGGGCAGGACGCCATTCGTGGTGTGCGCGGTCACGAAGGCGCCGTAGGCATCGTTCATGATCGGGAAGTCCTCGCGCTTGGTCAGGTAGACGCGCAGCATCACCACGTCGTCGAACGTCGCACCGGATGCCTCGACGATCGCCTTCACGTTCTCCAGGGTGCGGGTCGTCTGGGCGGCGACGTCACCGGGGAACAGGTACTCGTTCGTCTTCGGGTCGACGGGACCCTGGCCGGACACCTGCACGAACGGGCCCTTGCGGATCCCCTGCGAGAAGGTGTGGGCGGGGGCGGGAGCGGCGTCGGTGGAAACTCGGATCTTCGCGGTCATGCCGCCAGCCTAGTAGCCTTGTTAGATGCCTCTACAAATTCCGGATCCCGTTCTCGGCGCCTGGACGAAGGGCTTCCCGGCGCGTGCTGCGGGCCTCCGACTCTCGGAGGTGGCCGACGCCGATCTGCACCTCTCCGACCTGGTCACCCCGGTGTTGACGGTGCATGAAGACGCCCTCGCCCACAACGAGGAGACCGTCTTCGCCTGGGCGCGGGAGCAGGGGGTGCTGCTCGCTCCGCACGGCAAGACCACCATGGCTCCGGCGCTGTGGCAGCGGCTGCTCGACGCCCCCGCCGTTAATGTGCCTGCGGGTCCGGGCCAAGAGTCGAATGTGATGGCGGACAGTCCGACGAGGGGGTCGGTGATCGAGATGTCGGTGAGCGTTGACTGGCCGGTGTTCGTCACGGTGAAGGTAT
>NZ_JAGYWT010000583.1:0-1441 GCF_019279095.1 Microbacterium sp. BF1
GCCGCCGGTCCCCCTCCGCGACGGTGAACCGCGGCCTCGGGCGACAGCGGCGCTGCGCTCGGACGAGGAGCGCGCGGACGCATCCGCGTGACGAATAGTACGGACGCGGGGCCCGGTCGTGAACGACCGGGCCCCGCTGATTCTGACAGCGTTCGAGTGAACGGTGTCAGTTTCCGTAGAGTGCGACGACTCCGTCGGTGTCGACGCTCGTCATCGACAGATCGGCGGACGATCCGTTGCACTGCGGGTAGTGCATGATCGACGACGAGTCATACGGCGTCAGCGGACGCCAGTTGTTGTCCTCGAAGCAGGTGCCGGCCTCGGGGCGGGTGTGCTCGTGGCGGAAGCCGAGCACGTGACCGAGCTCATGACCCAGCACATTCGTCGGGGTCCACGACGAGCCCGGGGTCCAGATCGAGTCGTCGATGAGGACGTTCTGCAGGCGCGGCGCCGTGCTCGGGAAGAAGGCCCGGGCGATGTACTGCGTCGTCTGCACGGGCTCCACGGAGAAGAGGACGGCGTTGTTGCGCGTCGTGCAGTTGGCATCGGCGCTGCTGTCGTAGATGAAGTCGATCTTCGATGATGCGGCCTCCCAGAGCGCGGCGCCGCTTTCCATCGCGCTCACGACGTCGGCATGACGTGCACCGAATGCCGTGCTGACGCAGTAGGTGAGGGCGCTCGCCTGCGCGTCGGACCACTTGTCGTCGATGCTGTTGACCGTGTTGACGATGAGGCCGTTGGTCACGGGATCGGCGCCGAGGAGCTGTTCGTAGAACGACCGCAGTTCGCCCTGGTTGGAGATCACCTCGTCCCCGTTGACGACGTAGGCTCCGTCGATGTCTCGGTAGGTCGACGCCTCGAACTCCTGGAAGGTGGGGATGTCGTCGGCGTCGGGTGCGGAATTCGCGGCAGCGGGGATGACCGTGCCGAGGCAGAGCGCAGCAGCCGCGGTAGCGGCGAACGCCAGTTTTCTCGTGAGTCGCAAAGTACTGGTCCTTTTCGATCTGAACGATTCCGCGCGCCCCCTCGGTGCGCGGCCCCCGGGGAGAAAGGCGGGCAACTCTGCGTCGTCGTTCGCCCCGAAGTCCGCTCACGGTAACCATGCCTTTCACGGAATCGCAAGGCATCTCCCGGCACGTTCATAGATTTATGAACTCAGGTCAGAAATACTGAATGCTGTTCTAGTCGAACGTGCTGTCCGACGTCGCGAGACGTCGGGGGTCAGGGGTGACCCATGCGGGCGAAGGCCCCCAACACGCTGCGCTCGGATGCCGTGAGGTAGCGCTCGAGCTCTTCGGTGGCCGCTTCGGGCCACGTGATCTCCGACGGAGACGTCGATCTGATCGTGCGCGGTCGTGACGGCGCCGGAGCCGCGATCACGCCGGAGACGCGGTTCCGGATCGCGTCGATGAGCAAGTCGATGACGGCGACGGCGATCATG
>NZ_JAGYWT010000584.1:0-1441 GCF_019279095.1 Microbacterium sp. BF1
AGCTTCAACGACACTGCTGAGTCGGGGTACTTCGATACGACGCGGGCAAGCGCTGGTGGGGCTCTATGCCTGTGATCAGCTTGGGCAAGTGCGGCCGCTCTTACGGGGCGGCCGCACTTGCGGTGATGCCGGTGGGCATCGCGGAGGCGTGCAGGAAGACGTCCTGGCCGTCATCGCTGGCGATGAAGCCGAAACCCTTGTCTTCGTCGTAGAACCTGACCTTGCCGGTGGGCACGGGAGAACCTCGCTGAGATCGATATGCAGAACAGTGGACACGCTCGTGCGCGTGCCCCCAGCCTACCGGTCGTGGCGCTCGCGCAGCCGAAGGCCTCAGTGCGAGTAGGCTGAGGCGGATGAGCACGCAGAATTCCGAACCGGAGGTTCCCATCCGCCGGCTGGATCGTATCCTGGCGTTCACCGCGCTCGGAATCGCCGCGGCGTCCGTGGTGTGCTTCTTCGCGATCATCATCGGCACCGCGCTCGGGATGGACCAAGGGCGGCTTCGACGGTATCGACGAGGCGCGTCGCAAAGCGATCCGAGACGAACTGGCGGTGGTGCTCAGCCGGGCGCAGACGTCTCGACTCATCATCCGCTCGTCACCGGACCCTCGTATCGCGGTGACCGTGGTTGGCCGCGCCGGTTCGCGATCGTCCGGCGACGATGATGCGGTTGACCTCTGGCACGAGATCCCGCGCTGAATGCCGGTCGTCTGACGCGGTTCGCGAACGTCCTCGGCCCCGGCCGGGGGAGGCGACCGGAGTCGAGGATGATGAGAGTGGGAGAGGGGCGGCGAATCCGCCTGCCCCTCTCCGTGCGGACAGTTACCCGAAAACCGTCCGCTGGTGGCCGATCAGCGTCTGTCTACCCTGGGACAGAGAGACCAGCCGAACGCGAAGCGTCTCCCTCAGTCTGATGGCTTGCGCAAACATTGTCTGTAGGTATTTTGGGGGACAAGAATCCGCCTCGATGGTGGATCATTGGACGATGGCAACGCGTCGTGGCACCAATCTCCCGCGTATGGGTGACTTCAACCAGTCCGTGATTCTCGAGGCCATCCGCCAGTCCGGCGAGGGGCTGAGCAGGATCGAGCTCGCGACGGCGACCCGGCTCTCGGCGCAGACCGTCACGAACATCACCCGGAGGCTCCTCGATGACGGGTTCATCAGGGAGGCCGGGCGCACGATCAACGGGCCTGGCAAGCCGCGCGTCACCCTGAGGCTCGTCGCAGACAGCCGCTTCGCGGTGGGAGTGCACCTTGACCCCGCCCTCATGACATTCGTGCTGCTCGACCTGTCGGGTGCCATCGTTCGACGCCTGAGCGTGCGCACGCCCGCCGAGGATCCGCACCGGATCGTCGAGGCCATGGCGACGACGATCGACGCCCTGATCGTGGGATCGGGTGTGGATCGCTCGCGGATCGCGGGGGTGGGGGTCGCGGCC
>NZ_JAGYWT010000585.1:0-1438 GCF_019279095.1 Microbacterium sp. BF1
GCGCGCGACATGGCGAGCTCGACCGACAGCGAGGCCGGCGGCAGGATGAGACCGGCGACGACGACGCCCGAGGCGATGACGCCACCGGTGACGGCCGCGACGGCACCGAGCGTGCGGCGGGAGGAAGCCGGGACCTCGCGCCCCTCCGTGTCGTCCACAACAGCGGCGGCAGGCCCGTGGTCGTGGCCGTGGTCGCCCTCCTCGCCGAGCGGCAGAGTGCACGACCATATCGCTCCGGCAAGGGTGACGACGGCGGCGGCGCAGGCGAACCACACCGACTCGGGGCTGATGTAGAGATTGAGGCGTCCGGTGAGACCGAGGCCGAGCGTGACCACCGAGATCACGGCGGCGAGTCCCACCCCCAGCCAGCGGGTGCCGAGTGCGCGTGCGCGCGTTGCCGTCTGCTCAGACAAGGACGTTCACCCCGATCCCGATCGCGAAGGCCGCAGCCAGGACGATACCGACGATGCCGACCAGCGTGCGAGCGGTGAACGTCGTGCGCATGAGCGCGAGCATCTTGATGTCGACGAGCGGACCGACCAGCAGGAAGGCGACGATGGCGCCGGAGGAGAACGTGGAGGCGAACGACAGCGCGAAGAACGCATCGACGTTCGAGCAGATGGCCACGGTCATCGCGAGTGCCATCATCGCGACGATCGACAGCACCGGGTTCGATCCGATCGCCAGCAGCCACTCCCGCGGGATCAGCACCTGCACGGCTCCGGCGAGCGCGGAGCCGATCACGAGGGCGGGCATCACGGCACGCAGCTCGACGAGGAACTGCGTGAGGCTGCGGCGAACGGGCGTTCCCGGTTCGTGGGTGACGCGATCACAGGTGTCGACGAAGCGCTGCGTGAGCATGCCGTCGGGATCGGGGTGCCGGCTGTAGATCCACCCGATCAGGTTGGCGATGAGGTAGCCGCCGACGAGGCGGGCGACGAGGATGCCGCCGTCCCAGCCGAAGGCCGCGTGCGTGGTGAGGATCACGATCGGGTTCACGATCGGCGCCGCGATGAGGAACGTCATCGCTTCGGCCGGGGCGAGCCCTCGCATCATGAGCCCGCGGGCGAAGGGCACGTTGCCGCACTCGCACACCGGGATCAGCATGCCCAGCAGCGACAGCACGGCGCGACGGGCCCAGGCGCGCTTCGGGAGCCACCGGTGGATCACATCGGCCGGAAGCCACACCTGCACCACGATCGACAGCAGCACGCCGAGGACCACGAACGGCAGGGCCTCGATGAGCACGCTCAGCGCGAGGGTGAGCCCGTCCTGCGCCCGGGTGGGCAGCGAGGCGGGGAACAGCGTCGGCAGGAAGGCGTCGATCAGGAACAGGGCAGCGATGATCGCGGCGCCGAGGCCGACGCCGATCCAGGCCGACCGCGGCGAGGGTGCCGGGCGATGGGAGTGGCCGTGACGGGTCGCCGTTGCTGCCGAG
>NZ_JAGYWT010000586.1:0-1435 GCF_019279095.1 Microbacterium sp. BF1
GCCACGATCGACGGCTGGGTCGACGTCGTGACCGCCCAGGCGACCTCTCGTCTTCCCGACGGCGCGCGCAGTTCTTCGGGGTTCGAGGGATCGAGGCGGCTGGCGACGTCTTCGAGCGCGTCCACGTCGACCGTGACTCCGCGAGCGAAGTCGGTGATCTGCGCCATGACGTGCAGGTGCAGCCACTTCGCGTGCCGGTACAGACGCGCGTAGGCGAGCTCGCGGGTGGCGAGGTAGAGCGCGATCTGCTCTTCGGGGATCTCGAGGCCTTCGCCGAAGGCCGTGAGGTTCTGCGGGATGATCGCCGCGGTGCCTGCGGGCAGCACCGGGATGCCGACGTCACCGCCGGAGACGACTTCGAGAGAGAGGTTGCCGAGCACCTGTCCGAACTGCGCGGCGAACACCGAGCCGCCCAGGCCCCGCATCAGCCGGCCTGCGCCCTGGACCACGCCGCGCATCTCTTCGGGCACCTGCGTGTCCAACGCCGAGGTCAGCGCGTCAGCGATGCTCGTCGACACGGGATCGGCGATCTCCTTCCACACCGGAAGGGTCTTCTCCACCCACTCGCCCCTGGTCATCGCGGTCGGGGTCTCGGAGAGCTCCGAGATGGTCGTCGCCTCGCCGAGCCACAGGTTCGCGAGCGCGAAGGAATCGGCGAGCGAGGTGCGCGATCCGTCGGTCACGCCCTGTCCGTCGCGGTTGGCGATGAAAAGAGCCTGACGCAGCGCGTTCTCCCAGGGGTCGCCGCCGAAGGCGCCCTGCAGCTGCGACATGATCGTCTGCATCATCGCGGGGTCGAGTGTGAAGCCGTCCATCCCTTCGAAGGCGCCCCGCAGCGCCTCGGGATCGATGTCGCCGCCGCTCTGGTTCGAGAGCATCTTCCGCAGGAACTCCTGGAAGTCCTCGGGTGTCGGGTCGTTGTCTGCCATGTCGCTCGCCCTCTCAGCACTTCTGTTGCCGTGGCATCTACGCTAGTCACAGGTTTCTGCGCGCGAACCCGATGCGGGCAGATCGGTGTACGCCGCTCGCGAACGACGGAGGAATGCAGTGGATCGAACGCGGTCTGGGAAGCTCGGACTCGGAGTCTGGGCGCTGATCGTCGCGCTCCTCGCGCTGGTCGTGCTGACGTTCCTTCCGTCGCCCTACGTGATCCAGCGACCGGGGCCGGTGTACGACACCCTCGGCACCGCGAAGGGTGCTGACGGCGAGCAGGTGCCGCTGATCAGCGTCGAGGGCGCCGAGACGTTCGAGACCGCGGGGACTCTGGACCTCACGACGGTGCAGGTCGTGGGCAACCGCGAGCGCACACACCACGTTCGTGATCGGCGATCGACTGCAGCGCGAGACGGAAGGATTGGTCTGATGACCATGACGAAGACGACTTCCCCGGCCACCCGCTCCGAGACCGCGGACGCCATCACCGTGATCCTCTACG
>NZ_JAGYWT010000587.1:0-1434 GCF_019279095.1 Microbacterium sp. BF1
AACTCGCGCACGTGCGCTTCGATCTCGGCCTCATCGCCGTATGCGCGGATGGGCTTCGTCGACGACGCCGAGATCGAAGCGCACGTGCGCGAGTTGCTCTCCCGCCGCGCCGCCGGATGACCGTCCGCGGCGCGAACAGCTTCTCCGTCGTGATAGCGTAGATGTCGTTCACGGGCCTATGGCGCAGTTGGTAGCGCGCCTCGTTCGCATCGAGGAGGTCAGGGGTTCGAATCCCCTTAGGTCCACCGAACACTGAAGCCCCCAGGCACATGCCCGGGGGCTTCAGTCATCTCCTGCGTGACGGCGCACGGGCGTTAGAGTGAGCTGTGCCGTCGCAACCCGGGAGCGTTCCGCTCGACAACGCCGTGATGCGCTCGCATGCGTTCCGATGAGTGAGGTGCTGGCCCGTCTGCGCGGGCAGATCCTCGATGGAACCTACGCCGGGGGAGCAGGACTTCCCAGCGAGATGGAGTTGGCCGCCCTCCACGGCGTCTCTCGACGCACGATCCGCACCGTGCTCGCCACCCTGGCGCGGCAGGGGCTGGTCGAGTCGCACCGGGGCTCCGGATGGTTCGTGCAGCCCAGCCAGCCGCAGGGATTCGACCGGATGCGGTCGTTCACGCAGTGGGCCCGCGGTCGCGGGCGCGCACCCGGCGGTCTCATCGTGGCACGTGCGACGAGGAAGGCCACGGCGCGGGAGGCGCGTCTGCTGGCTATTCGGACGGATGCCGACGTCCTGACCTTCACCCGGGTCCGGACCCTCGACCAGCGTGCCGTGATGGTGGAGCGCTCGACCTGGGCGCCCTGGGTGGTGCCGCATGTGACTGGCGTCCCCGACGATGTCGTCTCCACGACACGGGTGCTCGCGGATGCCGGAATCGTGGTGTCGTCGGGGAACCACAGGATCGAGGCGGTGGCCGCAGCCACCGAGGATGCGCGTCTGCTCGGGGTGCGCAGGTCCAGTCCGCTCCTGCAGGTGCGACGGGAGACCTTCGCAGCGAACGGCCGCCCCGTCGAATGCGCCGAGGACCGCTACGTCCCGCACACGATCTCGTTCGAGGCGCAGGCTTTCGGCGCCGCCGCGCTTCCGGGTGAGGACTGAAGTCCGGGCTGACGGCACGCGCCCACTGTGCGCACCGGGTCGCCGGGATTCTCGTGCGGGCGCGCGATGACACGCGCAGGTCGGTCGGAGTTCACCCACCGGACATCTCGCGGCGGTCGATTGGGTGGGTCCGATTTCTTCTCTTCTCACAGAGGATGCTCCGTGTCTCGTCGTAAACCGCCCGCCCCCGATCCGACCCTCTCCCGCCGTGGATTCACCCGGCTCCTGCGCCCCGCATCGCTGGTCGCCGTCGCCGCCTGCATCGCAGCGCCCGCTCTGACGGCGGCACCGGCCTTCGCCGCACCCAACTTCACTGCACCGGCTGTCGCCGC
>NZ_JAGYWT010000588.1:0-1430 GCF_019279095.1 Microbacterium sp. BF1
GGACGCTCCGGGCGCGGCACGTGCCCTCGCCGACGGCCCCGCGATCTCCGAGCTGCTCTCGTCGCGCAACGCCCGTCTGGCCGAGTTCTGGCTCAACCCGCAGGGCGAGGAGTTCACGGGCCCGTTCGCCGGACACTCGGCCCTCGTCGTGGATGCCGAGGACCGTTTCACGACCATGCTCGCCCACCAGCTGCGCCATCTGGGTCTCGCGGTGACCATCGCCCCCTGGAGCGAGGTGCGGGACGCCGATCTGGATGCCGCAGACCTCGTCGTCGCAGGCCCAGGTCCCGGAGATCCGCGGGATACGGAGAACGCCCGCATCGCCAGGATGCGCGCCGTGGTCGCGCGTCGGCTCGATTCCGACGCACCGCTGCTCGCGGTGTGCCTCAGCCACCAGATCCTCGCCGACAGGCTCGGCATCTCGCTGACTCCGCTCGATACCCCGCATCAGGGTCTGCAGAAGTCCGTGCCGGTGTTCGGAGAGGACGCATCGATCGGCTTCTATAACACCTTCACCGCGCGGGTCAGCCCTGGCACGATGACCGTCGGGGATGCCGACGTGTCAGCGGATCCCGACTCCGGCGATGTGTACGCGCTCCGCGGGGCGCACTTCGCCTCGGTGCAGGGACATCTCGAGTCGATCCTCTCGCGCGACGGGATCCGCACGCTCGAGCGCCTCGTGTCGCACGCCCTCGCCTGATCCGTCGAACCGGGGTCGGTCAGAGCTCGAGCGATACTCGGGAGCGGAGCAGGCGTCGCTCCGCGTCGTTCACCGCGAGCTCGTGGGCATCGCGGAGTGCCGCGAGAGCCTCCTCTTCCCGTCCAGTTCGCCGCAGCAGGTCACCGCGCACGGCATGCCAGAGGTGGAAGCGCACCAGATCATCATGAAGGACCTCCACCTCTGCGAGCGCGTGCTTCACGTCGCCGGTCTGCCCGACCGCGACGGCGCGATTGAGACGAACCACGGGCGACGCATCGTGGACGAGAAGCAGATCGTAGAGCGCGACGATCTGGGCCCAGTCCGTGTCGGCGAAGTGCTGCGCATCGGAATGGCACGCGGCGATGGCCGCATGCAACTGCCAACGACCTGACCGCCGCATCCCGGCAGCGCGCGAGAGCGCTCGATGGGCATCGCGTTGAAGCGCGGCGTCCCACCGCGTCCGGTCCTGGTCGGCGAGCAGCACCATCTCGCCCTCGAGCGCTCGGGCGGGCTCCCTGCTGCGATGGAACTTCAGCAGCGCCACCAGCCCCCATGCTTCGGGTTCACCAGGGAGGGCGTGCGCCACGACCTCCGCCAGCCACAGCTTGGATTCCAGCAGTCGTCGCAACACCAGCGGCGAGGAGCGGAGATGCCGGCGAGGAAGTACACCGAGCAGCAGAGGTTGGCGTTTCTGGCGTTGATCGATCGGGGCGGATCGGTGCGGGCAGCT
>NZ_JAGYWT010000589.1:0-1429 GCF_019279095.1 Microbacterium sp. BF1
CGGGATGATCTGCATACCCGGCGCGAACAGCTCGGCACGGATGACGAGTGCCATCACACCGCCGAGGAGGAAGAACATCACCGACGCGATCAGGTACATGTACCCGATGGTCTTGTGGTCGGTGGAGATGTAGACACCGTCGAAGCCCTTCTGCTCGATCAGGCGCGCGCTCAGCGGGTTGAACGCACCGGGGAAGCGCAGCAGCTCCCCGCTCGCGAGGCGCTCGCGGAGCAGTCGGCGCTTCTCGGCGGGCGTGACGGTGGAGTACAGCATCAGAACAGTCCCGCAGGAGCAGGAGCAGCCTCGAGCAGGCCGGGCTTCGCGACGATCGAGAGCTCGCCGACCTCGGCAGCCGTCAGCTCGGGCAGGCGCTGCACGAGGGCGAGGAACCGCTCGATCTCGGCGGGCTCGAGCACGGGCTCCGCCAGCAGACGGAACTTCGCGATGTAGTTCTCTCGGGCGAACGGACGAGCCCCCAGCGGGTGCGCATCGGCCACGGCGATCTCGTCGACCACGGTCGAGCCGTCGGCGAGGCGGATCTCCACACGACCGCCGAACGCCTTCTCGGCCGGGTCCTCGGAGTGGTAGCGGCGGGTCCACTCGGCGTCCTCCGCCGTGGTGATCTTGTGCCACAGCGCGACCGTGTCGGCACGGCCCGCGCGCTCGGGGGCGTAGGAGTCGACGTGGTGCCACCCGCCGTCCTGCAGTGCCACCGCGAAGATGTACGGCACCGAGTGGTCGAGCGTCTCTCGCGACGCGGTCGGGTCGTACTTCTGCGGGTCGTTCGCGCCGGAGCCGATCACGTTGTGGGTGTGGTGGCTGGTGTGGATCACGATCTGATCGATGTTCTCCGGGTCGCGCAGCGCCGGGTTCTCGATCCCGAGCTTGCGGGCGAGGTCGATCAGCGCCTGCGCCTGGTACTCGGCCGAGTGCTCCTTCGTGTACGAGTCGAGGATCGCGCGCTTGGGCTCGCCGGCGGCGGGCAGCGGCACGTCGTACGACGCGTCCTTGCCGTCGAGCATCCAGGCGATCACGCCGTCTTCGCCTTCATAGATGGGGGCGGGGCTGGTCTGTCCGCGCATCGCCCGGTCGACGGCTTCGACGGCCATCTTGCCGGCGAACGCCGGAGCGTGCGCCTTCCAGGTCGAGATCTCGCCCTTGCGGCTCTGTCGCGTGGCGGTCGTGGTGTGCAGGCCCTGCCCGACGGCCTGGTAGATGGTCTCGACGTCGAGGCCGAGCAGGGTGCCGATGCCGGCGGCGGCGGACGGGCCGAGGTGGGCGACGTGGTCGATCTTGTGCTTGTGCAGGCAGATCGCGCGCACCAGGTCCATCTGGATCTCGTAGCCGGTGGCGATGCCGCGCACGAGCGCCCGCCCGTCCTTGCCCGTGTGCTGCGCGACCGCGAGGATCGGCGGGATGTTGTCGCCGG
>NZ_JAGYWT010000059.1:0-8768 GCF_019279095.1 Microbacterium sp. BF1
GATCGATGTCGGGGAGCACGTCCTCATTGTACTCAGGCATATCAGACCTCCCAGGATCATCTGTTGTAAGATGATCTTGCTCCGTGCAAAGCATCATCCTGCGTCGGGCCGCAGGGTTCCTCCCGTGTGGGGGCCGGAGAAACCCTGCCGACGTGACAGGGCTCCTCCGGTGTGGGGACTGGAGGAGCTCTGCCGACGTGACCACGGATCCCTTCGGGCGCCGTGACGGTGAGCGCATTCCGCGGACCTTTCCGCGCTCCGTTGCGCGCGCAGGAGAGAGGCATCGCCTGAATCCAGGCCCACTTCCCGTCCTTCCCGGGCCGAGCCCCTGCAGATTATCCGAGATAAGATCATCTCGTATCGTTCAATAAATGGGCGGCGGTCGGGATCCGACAGTCGTCGTCCAGGAAGGAATTCATCATGAGCACCCCAGAGAAGTCCGTACTGGATCGCATGTTCGCAGCCTTCGGTGCGCAGGACGCGCACGCCGCGGCAGCGACCGTCACCGATGACTCGGTCTGGATCCACCACGGCACCCAGAAGCTGCCGTCGATGCGTTTCGAGGGCAAGGCCGCGGTCACCAAGTTCTTCGAGATCAACTTCACGACCATGTCCGTCGAGCAGTTCGAAGTGCTCAGCATGGTGCAGGAGGGCGCTGTCGTCGCCGTGTTCGGCCGCGAGAAGTTCACGATGAGCAACGCCGAGGGCGACTTCACCCAGAAGTGGGTGCAGGTCTACACCTTCCGCGACGGTCTGATCGCCCGCATGGAGGAGTACGCGACCTCCGCTCCGGAGAGCGACTACAACGTCATCACGGAATAGATGATCTCGGTGGTGGGCTGCGGCCCACCACCTCTCCTCTGATGATGATCCAGACATCCGTGACGGAAGAAGCCATGAGCAACAACGCTGCCGAACCCCTGCCGACCTCGACCAGGGCATGGTCCCTGGTGAGCCGCCCGGAGGGGCGACCCACGACGGACGACGTCGCCCTTCAGGTCCTCGCGCTCCCCGACCTCCAGGACGGGCAGATCCTCGTGGAGAACGAATACCTGTCGGTGGACCCCTACATGCGCGGACGCATGAGCGACAAGAAGTCGTACATGCCTCCGTTCGACGTGGGCGCGCCGATGGACGGACCTGCCATCGGCAGAGTCATCGCATCGCGATCGGACGACTTCGTCGTGGGAGACCACGTCTTCCATGTGCTCGGATGGCGCGAGCATGCCGTGCTCGATGCCGACACGGCTTTTCCGGTGGACCCGGACGCGGCTCCCCTGCCCGCATACCTGGGGGTTCTCGGAATTCCCGGGTTGACCGCCTACGTGGGGATCGAACGGTTCGCCGAGATCTCGGGCGGCGAGACCGTCTACGTGTCGGGAGCCGCCGGCGCGGTGGGCAGCGTCGCAGGCCAGATCGCGAAGATTCGCGGTGCAGAGCGCGTGATCGGAAGCGCCGGCAGCGATGAGAAGGTGCGAGAGCTCGTCGAGGTCTTCGGTTTCGACGCCGCCTTCAACTACAAGCGGTTTCGACGCCGCCTTCAACTACAAGACTGCGCCGATCGCGGATCAGCTCGCCGAGCTGGCGCCCGACGGGGTGGATGTCGTGTTCGACAACGTCGGAGGCGAGGCGATGGAAGCCGGGATCGGGGCGTTGCGCGTGCATGCGCGTTTCGTGCTCGCCGGCATGCTCTCGCAGTACAACGACGAAGCCGTGGTCGGACCTCGAAACCTCTGGCACCTCTCCATCACGCGTTCGCGGATTCTCGCGTTCATGGTGTCGGAGGAGATGGATCTGCGGGAGCGCTTCCTGAGGGAGGCCTCAGGCTGGATCGCCGAGGGCACGCTTCGGCACCGCGAGACGATTCGAGAGGGCTTCGACGGGATGTTCGATGCATTCCTGGCGATGATGCGCGGAGAGAACACCGGGAAGATGGTCGTTCGGGTGTGACACCTGCTCACAGGAGAAGGGCCGAGCTGCTGACCACGTCAGAGGCTCGGCCCTTCTGGTGTGTTTCTCCCGCGCTTCTCAGACGCCGCTCTCGGCGAGAGCACCCTGGTACAACTCGGACAGCATCGCCGGGAGCCCGCGAGGGCGGCGCCCGAGCAGTGCGGTCAGGTCCGATGACACGACCTCATACTGGCCGTCCTTGATATCGGCCACCGTCCCTGCGGTGAGGTGTCTCGCGAACTCGGGCATGCCGGTTCCCGCGAGCATCGAGGTGAACTCGTCCGCGGAGACGTCGCGATACTCGACAGGGCTGCTCACGAGTTCTGAGAGGGCCGATGCCACCTCGGCGTACGACCAGGAGCGGTCGGCGGTGAGAGTGTAGGTCCTGTTCTCGTGGCCGCCGTCGATGAGGACGTTCGCGGCCGCCTCAGCCAGCTCGGCACGCAGCACGTACGGCACGCGTCCTGCCCCGCCGGGCAACGAGAACGAACCGTCTCGCAGAGCCGGGCTGACGATATCCCGGATCGCCTCGGCATACATAGTGTTGCGCAGGAAGGTGTACCCCACCCCGCTCGCCGTGATGTGATCTTCGGTCTCGAAGTGACTGCTCATGATGTCCCGCACTCGGGAAGACGCGATGTCGCGGATGGCGAGGCCGGTGTAGACGATGTGCTCGACGCCTGCCGCGACGGCCGCATCGACCACCTGGCGTTGCTGGTGTGCTCGATTCATCGACATCGTCGAGATGAGCAGGAGAGTGCTGACGCCAGCGAAGGCGGGAGGGAGCGAGGCGGGGTCGTCGAAGTCGGCCAGCCGAACGGGCACGTCGACGAACCGTGCAGCCTTCGCGGCATCGCGCGCCAGGATCGTGAAGTTCCCCTCGAGGTTCGATCGGCGCAGGTGTGAGACGACGCCCCGCCCGAGCTGGCCGGTGGCACCCGTGACCATCAGCATCTAGGCCTCCTCTCGGGCGGCGGACTCGGTGAGGCGAGGCTCTGAGGGGTTCGACACGGTTCCGAGCACGGGAAGCACACAACCCTGCGGGGTGCACATCTCCTCGCCGCCGGCTTCATCTTCACCGTCGAAAGGCCGCAGGAGTGGTCTCTGCGATGCGCTCATGCGGATGCCCTTTCGTTCCATGCCTTTTCGAGGGCCGCGACGATCGTGCTCACGGGTTTCGCGCCGGAGAGTGCGTAGGTGCGGTCGATCACCACGAACGGAACGCCCCCGGAGCCGAGCGCGGTCAGTTCCGCATGATCGGCTTCGACGCTGCTGCGGAACCGACGCTCATCCAGCGCCGCCCGGGCTTCCTGCGCATCGAGACCCAGGGGTTCAGCGAATGTCGCGAGCTCCTCGCTCGTCCAGATCTCCACCCTGCTGCCGAACTTCTCGCGGAAGACGAGGTCCCACGCCTCTCGGTGCTTTCCCTTCGATGTCGCCCATGCCAGGAACTCATGCGCGAGCGTCGTGTTGCCGATGGTGTTGCCGGCCACGTGATAGGCCTCGATGCCGTCGGCGTGCGCGATGTCCTCGATGCGGCGGGCCATCTCCGTCGCCTCTTGTTCCGTTGCGCCTCGTTGCCTCGACATGTACTCGGTGAACTCCCACCCGGTGCCCTCGGGCAGCTCGGGGAGAAGCCGGAACGACCGGTGCTGGAGCTCGGTATCGCGACCGTGCTCGAACTGCTCGATCACCGCGTTGATCCGCTCGTTGGCGATACCGCACCACGAGCAGACGACATCTGCCCACATCTCGACCTTCATCACACCATCGCTCTCTTCATCCGCGGATTGTATGGATCCATACTATCTGAACTCGGACGATAAGGGCTTTTCGGGTACGCTCCGTCAGGTGGTCATTCTCTTCGTGGGTTCTCTGGGGCTGAACATCTACGCGACGGTGCTCGTGGTGCTCAGGGCGCGGGTCTACGGCACCCGGCTGTACCGGCCGATGCTCTGGAACATCTTCTTGTCGATCGTCCCCGTTCTGATCCTCGCGGTGGTGATGGCGGTCTCTGTCGCGCTTGTCGTGGTGGCTCCGCCGCTCAGCGTGGCAGCGCTGGTCGTGGGAGGTGTGGCCTGGCTGCTCATGCTGCCCAACGCCAGCTACCTGATCACAGAGCTCAACCAGTCTCATCGCAAGGCCGACGACCCCGTGCCGCTGTGGTACGACATCATTCTCGTCATCTCGCTCGCGATGTCGGGGGTCATCAACACCGTGGTCAACGTGTTCCTCGCGCACACGATCTTCGCCCTGCAGTTCTTCGGAGATCAGGCAGGTGCCTTCACGAGATGGCCATCGCTCGTCGCCGTCGGGGGCGTCCTGGTGGCGATCGCGTTCGGCATGTACCTGGGGCGCTACATCCGCGTGAACAGTTGGGACATCCGGCACCCGGGCGCACTGCTGAGACGCGTCGGTGAGCACTTCCTCACCCGCACGACGCGAGGCGCAGCGATCGGTTTCACCGCGACATACGCGATCTTCCTCGCGTTGATCTACACCGTGGTCGCGGGGCCCATCGTCGAGAACCTCCTCAACGTCGAGGCTCAGCGCTGACCGCCTCGCTCAATGCCGGTCGGGCTTCGCTCCGAGGTCGGTCCACAGCCAGGTGAGATCGACCTGGACGGTCGGCGGCAGCGAGACGGACGCCGGGTCGAGGGCGGGGCGGAAGATCGATTCGTCGTGGATGCTCACACTCTGTATTGCGCGATAACGACCATCGGGTTCACGGAGATTCGAACGCGAGATCCGGAAGGGGCGGGGACGACGCGGACTCAGGCCTCGGGGGCGCCGTCCTGCGGCGGACCGGCAGGACGATGCGCGCGTCGGCCGTTCACGACCACTGGACGACCGGCGCGCTCCTGCCCGGGCAACGGGCGTGAGCGGCGGCCGTAGATGAGCTCCGAAGAGTCGAGCAGCCACGGCACGAGGGTGATCGACACCCCATGCACGAGCATCAGCTGGTTGGCGAGACGCCGGGCGCGACGGTTGTGCAGGAACGACTCCCACCAGTGACCCACGATGTACTGCGGCAGGTACACGGTGACGACGGACGAGCCGTGCTTCTCGCGGTACTGCTTGATGAACTGCGTGACCGGTTGCGCGAACGAGCGGTACGGGGATTCGACGATCACGAGCGGGATCGGCACGAGGTGGTCGGCCCAGTCCTTCTGCAGCTGCGCCGCATCGTCGGAGGCCACGGCCACGTGCACCGCCAGGGTCTTGCCGTGCTTGGCCGCGATCGCGTAGTCGATGGCCTTCACGACCGGCTTCTGCAGTCGATTGACGAGAACGATGGCGAGGTCGCCCGTCGCACCGAACCGGGTGGTGTCGTCGATCGCGATCTCGTGCTCGACGTCGCGGTAGTACCGCTTCACGCCCAACATCAGGAAGGCGAGGATCGGGATCGCGAAGAACACCAGATACGCGCCGTGCGTGAACTTGGTGATCGTCACGATGACCAGCACGAGCACGGTCATCACAGCGCCGGCCGAGTTGATGATGAGCCCGACCTTCGCCGAGCGGCGATCGGATGCCGTGGCTCCGTCGACTCCCGAGTCCTTCGTGTCCTCGACCGGTCCGCGAAGCACGCGTCGCCAGTGCCGCACCATGCCGATCTGTCCGAGCGAGAACGAGACGAACACACCGATGATGTACAGCTGGATCAGTGTGGTCAGCTTCGCCTGGAAGATCACGAGCACCGCGATCGCCGCGATGCCCAGCAGGATCATGCCGTTCGAGAACACGAGGCGGTCGCCGCGGGTGTTGAGCGACTTCGGAGCGTAGCCGTCGCGGGCGAGCACGGCCCCCAGCAGCGGGAAGCCGTTGAACGCGGTGTTCGCGGCGAGCAGGAGCACGCACGCGGTCGCCGCCTGCACGATGAAGAACGCGATGCTGCCGCCGCCGAAGGTCACTGCGGCGATCTGGGCCATCAGGGAGGGTTGCGGATTCGTGCAGTCGAACCCGACGAGGTCGCAGGGGTTCTCGGCGTAGTGCACGCCGGTGATGAGGGCGAGGGCGGTGAGCCCGGCGAAGAGGCAGATGGCGATCGAGCCCATCAGCACGAGGGTCGACTGGGCGTTGCGCACCTTCGGAGCGCGGAACGCGGGGACCCCGTTCGACACGGCCTCGACGCCGGTGAGGGCGGAGCATCCGCTCGAGAACGCGCGCAGGATCAGCAGGATCACGGCCGCCTGCCCGAGGCTCTCGGCCTGCACCGAGAACTCGGCGCTCGAGGCCACGGGGGCGTCGCCCAGGAAGGTGCGGATCAGGCCGGTCACGATCATGACGCCGACCGAGCCGATGAACACGTACGTCGGGATCGCGAAGACCAAGGAGGCCTCCCGCACCCCGCGCAGGTTCACGACGATGATGAGCACCACGAAGCCGACGGCGAGCTCGATGCGGAAGGGGTCGAGCCCCGGCACGGCCGAGATGATGTTGTCGACACCGGAGGCGACCGACACGGCCACGGTCAGCACGTAGTCGACCAGGAGTGCCGCGGCCACGATCACGCCGGGGATCTCGCCGAGGTTCTTCGACGCGACCTCGTAGTCGCCACCGCCCGACGGATAGGCCTTGATGAGCTGGCGGTAGCTGAGCACGACCACGACAAGCAGCACGACGACGGCGATCGCGACGAGTGGCGTGAACGACAGGAAGGTGAGCCCGCCGATCAGCAGGATCATCACCAGCTCCTGCGGGGCGTAGGCCACCGAGCTGAGGGCATCGGATGCGAAGATCGGCAGAGCCATGCGCTTCGGGAGCAGCTGGTCGTCGACCTGCTGACTCGTCAGCGGTTCTCCGATGAGGATGCGCTTGGCGCGCGGCGGTGCGTCCGCGGCCTCCCTGTTTTCGTCTGGCACGTCGGGCGACACTACGCCTCCTGATGGCATCCTCACGCGATCCTCACGGAATCCCTACGGTGGGATGTGCGGTCCTCACGCAATCCTCACGGGCGCGGCTACACTGGCACGCGGTGGAAGATCAAGTGTTGTTCGGATTCATCGCGATCGCGGTGGGGGTGGCTTTCGGCATCCTTCTGTTCGTGCCGTTCGTGGCGGTCAGCTACCGGCGGCGCGGGCGACTCGGCTTCGGGCGCACGCTGCTCTGGCTCGCGGCCCTCATCTACTTCTGGGCCATCTGGACCTACACCCTGCTTCCGCTGCCCGACCCCGACACGATCCGCTGCGTGGGGGCGATTACCGATCCAATGTCGGTCGTGCGCGACGTGCAGAAGGCCCTCGCGGCGCCGGGGAACCCGCTGCGGCACCCGGCCCTGCTGCAACTGGTGTTCAACGTGGTGCTGTTCGTGCCGCTCGGCTTCTTCGTCCGCGTGCTCGCCGGCCGCGGCATCCTGACGGCGCTGGCCGCAGGCTTCGGTCTGTCGTTGCTGGTCGAGACCACGCAGCTGACCGGTGTGTGGGGCGTCTACCCGTGCGCGTACCGCTTCTTCGACGTGGGTGACCTCATGACGAACACGCTGGGCGCCGTCGTCGGGTGCGCAGTGGCCCTCCTCGTCCCGAGGGCGCTGCGCGGCGCGAAGGCGAGCCCCGATGCTGACCTCCCGCGTCCTGTCACCCGCGGTCGCCGGGCCCTCGCGATGCTGTGCGATGGCCTCGCCTTCGGGTTCCTGAGCGTGGGCGTCAGTGTGTCCGTGCAGCTGTGGCTGCAGTTCGTGGCCGACGATCGCGCAGCGGTGCTCGACGGCGGCCTCGCGTCCGCCGCGGGAACCATCGTCCCTTCGGCCCTTTTCCTGGTGCTGATCCTGATCAGCGGGCGCTCGATCGGTGACATCGCCGTGCAGCTGCGGTACACGGGCTCACCCCTGCCGGCGCCGTTCGCCCGGCTCCTGCGGTGGACGGGCGGCATCGGCGGGCTCAGCGCGCTCGCACTGCTGGGGGGATTCTTCGATCTCGCCTCGTCGCTCCTGATCCTCGTCGCGATCGTGATGCTGTTCACCACCCGCTTCGGGCGTGGGCTCCCCGGCGTCCTCTCCGGTCAGCATCTCGTCGACGCCCGCGCGGACATCAGGGATCCACAGCGGTTTCCGATCACGACGCCGTAACGTCGAGGGCATGACGACTGTTCACGTCACCGAGGACACGATCAACCAGGCCCGCGTGCTGCGAGACGAGCTGCAGCGGTTCCTGCGCGAGTACGAGTTCGGGATGCGCGAGGTCGAGACGAAGATCTCGATCCTGCGCGACGAGTTCACGCACGACCACGCGTACAACCCCATCGAGCACGTGAAGAGTCGGCTGAAGTCGCCCGACAGCATCGTCGAGAAGATCGCCCGCAAGGGCATCGACGAGCCCGACTTCGACCGCATCCGCGCAGAGATCACCGACATCGCCGGTGTGCGCGTGACCTGCAGCTTCGTCGCCGACGTCTACCGACTGTTCGACCTGCTCACCGCGCAGGACGACGTCACCGTGCGCACGGTCAAGGACTACATCGCCCACCCCAAGGCCAACGGCTACAAGAGCCTGCACGCGATCATCGAGGTGCCCGTGTTCCTGTCGACCGGTGCGCTCTCGGTGCCGGTGGAAGTGCAGTTCCGCACGATCGCGATGGACTTCTGGGCGAGCCTCGAGCACAAGATCTACTACAAGTTCTCGAACCAGGTGCCCTCGCACCTCGTCGACAGCCTCTCGGATGCCGCGGATGCCGCCGCCGAACTCGACAGCCGCATGGAGCGACTGCACCGCGAGGCGCACGGGGTGCAAGCCCATTGGTCGATGAACGTGACGAATGTCGTGAAGTTGTCCATGCGGCCTCCTTTGTGGTCAACGTATCACGCGGGCGTCCGCGGATCC
>NZ_JAGYWT010000590.1:0-1428 GCF_019279095.1 Microbacterium sp. BF1
GGTGTCTCGCCGGCAGTCGTGAACGCGGCATCCGATCGAGGACTCCACGCGATCGATGCGACCTGCCCGCTCGTCACCAAGGTGCACCGCGAGGCCGTGCGCTTCGCACGCGACGATTTCGAGATCCGGCCGCGGGCATCTGACCAGTCAGCAGCGTCGGCATCAGCAACGGCGCGAGATCAGGACCGAGCATCTTGGCGATCGAGCGCAGATGCTGACCGGCCAAGACCTCTGTGGGGGCGATCAGCGCGGCCTGGCCGCCGCTCTCGGCCACCTGCAGCATCGCTCGCAGGGCCACCAGCGTCTTACCGGATCCGACTTCGCCCTGAACGAGACGGTTCATCGGCCAGGCACCGACGAGGTCAGCGGCGATCTGCCGTCCCACCGTCTCCTGATCGGGAGTGAGCGTGTACGGGAGGCTCGCGTCGAAGCGTTCCAGCAGCCCGCCCGCGCTCGCAGGCCGCGACGTGGCGGAGAGCGCACGAATCGCGTCCCGCTGCTGGAGGAGCGCCGTCTGCAGGGTGAGCGCCTCATGCATGCGCAGGGTGCGCACGGCCGGGTCGATGTCGTTCCGGGTGCGGGGGCGGTGCACCAGTTCGAGAGCCTCGCGAGCGGTGAGCAGCTCTTCGCGTTCTCGGATCTCCGCGGTCAACGGGTCGGGGGCTTCCGCGAGGTCGTCGAGCACGCGACCGATGAGTCTGGCTATCTGCCAGGTCTGGATCGTCGAGGTCGCGGGATAGATCGGGATCGGCACGGCTGCGCGCGCGTCGGCACTGCGCCGAGCGGAATCCTCATCGTCGAACAGCTCGTACTCCGGGTGCGCGAACTGCGTCACCCCGTTGAACTCCCCGACCTTGCCGGAGAACACACCGCGTCGTCCCACTGCGAGATCTTTCGACCGCCACTCGGCTGCGCCGACGTTCTTGGCGAAGAAGGTCAGCGACATGCGTCCGATCCCGTCGCCGATCACGACGTCGACCATGGCACCGGGACGGTTGCGCATGCGACGGAAGCTCGAGGAGAGAACCTCGGCGACGATGGTCACCGTCTCTCCGAGGGGCAGGTCGCGGATCGGCGTGAGCTCGCCAGGGTCGGCGTAGCGGCGCGGATAGTGCGCGAGCAGGTCTCCGACGCTCTGCATGCCGAAGGCGCGACCGAGCGTCTTGGCAGACGCCGCACCGAGCGCATCCTCCAACGAGGAATCGAGCGTGAGCGACATGCTCCGAGTCTAGGGAACACGACGGACACAGCCGGCACGCAGGCTGTCGTATCGTGAACGGGTGACGAGGATCATCGCAGGCAGCGCCCGAGGCGCCCGACTCGAGGTGCCGGGCTCGGGCACACGCCCCACGAGTGATCGGGTGCGCGAGTCGCTGTTCGGCGCGCTGGAATCCCTGAGCGCGATCGAGGGAGCGAGAGTGCTCGACC
>NZ_JAGYWT010000591.1:0-1427 GCF_019279095.1 Microbacterium sp. BF1
CCGACGTGAACCTGGCGACGATCGACAACGCGATCATCGTGGGCTTCAACGTGCGCCCCGACACGAAGGCACGCGAGCGTGCCGCCCGTGAATGTCGAGGTGGATGACGGTGCGCTGGAAGAAGCGTCCGCCCTCGGAGTCCGTCGAGTGCTGGTCGAGGGAGATGATGTTCGCCCCGTGCTGAGCGAGCACGCCGGCGACGGCGGCGACGATGCCGGGCTGATCGTCGCAGGCGATGAGCAGGCGGGCGGTATCGGGCTGAGACATGGGGACTCCTCGAGGGTGTGCATCGATTCTGCCGTGGATGCGCCGAGCGGGCGAATCGCGAGAGCACCGCGCGATGCCCTGCACCCGCGCGACGGCCGCCTCACCTACCCTGAGAGCATGGAAGCGAGCGACCTCGGCCTGGTGCTGGTGCCCCTGCTGGCTGTCGCCGCACCCCTGCTCGCCCGTGGCGTGCGGCCGGTGGTCCGGGTGCCGATCGTGGTGTTCGAGCTCGTTCTCGGCATCCTCATCGGTCCCGCGGTTCTCGGCTGGGTCGAGACGGGACCGCTGCTGGAGAAGCTCAGCGACTTCGGCCTGGCGCTGCTGTTCTTCGTCGCGGGCACCGAGATCGACTTCACGAAGGTCGCGGGCAGGCCGCTCGCCCGGGCATCGCTCGGGTGGCTGCTCAGCGTGATGCTGGGCATCGGCCTGGGTTTCTTCTTCGCGCCGGGTGAGGGGATGGTGGTGATCGGGATCGCCCTCAGCTCGACGGCGCTGGGAACGCTGATACCGATCCTGCGCGACGCCCGAGAGCTCGACTCGCCCTTCGGTCGTGCGATCAGCGCGATCGGTGCGGTCGGCGAGTTCCTGCCGCTCATCGCGATCTCGATCTTCCTGAGCACGCGGACCACTCCGATCGCCACCGCTGTGCTCCTGACCTTCGTCGTGCTCGCCGGTCTCGCCGTGCTGTTGGCCACGCGCGTGTCGCACGGACGGCTGCACCGCATCGTCCGCGCCACCTTGCACACCTCGGATCAGTTCGGCGTGCGCTTCGTGATCCTCCTCATCGCCGCCCTCGTGGGGCTCAGCGTCATGCTCGACCTCGACATGCTGCTGGGAGCGTTCGTGGCCGGCGCGATCTGGCGCATCATCATGGCGCGCGCGCCGAAGAAGGATGCGGAAGAGGTCGAGAGCAAGATCGAGGCGATCGCCTTCGGATTCCTCGTGCCGATCTTCTTCCTCTACACGGGTGTCACGTTCGACCTGCAGGCGCTGCTCACATCGCCGTCGGCGCTGGCTCTGGTGCCGATCTTCCTGATCGCTCTGCTCGTGATCCGCGGATCGGCGGCTCAGCTGTCGGCCCCGCCCGGAGCGAGTGCTCGCGATCGCGCGGCCCTGGGGCTCCTCGCCGCGACCGGTCTGCCGATCATCGTCGCCGTGAC
>NZ_JAGYWT010000592.1:0-1427 GCF_019279095.1 Microbacterium sp. BF1
TCGCTCTCGCCAAGCAATGGCGGGGCCTCGCCACCCGCTACGACAAGCTCGCGATCACCTACCGCGCGGCCGTCACCATCAGCGCAATCCTCACCTGGCTACGCCATATGGGAGACACGCCCTAGCCGCGGTGGGAGTTCTGTCCGAGGGGGTTGACTTCCGCCCTCCGAGTGCGCGAAGGAGATGGGAACATGCCAGGAAGACGCGACAACGCGCTGAAGGATCCCGAGCTGTACGAAGAGCTCAGGAAAGACGGGGCCTCCAAGGAGAAGGCCGCGCGCATCTCGAATGCCGCGGCGAAGGAGGGGCGCAGTGCCGTAGGGCGTCGCGGCGGCGAGCATGGCGACTACGAGGACTGGACCGTTCCCCAGCTGCGTGCGCGCGCGAAGGAGCTGGGGCTGACCGGCTACAGCGGCAAACGGAAGTCCGAGTTGATCTCCGCGCTCAGGAATCACTGAGGCCGCCGATGTCGCGCTTCGGCGTCGAGGAGGAGTTCCTCTTCCTCGATGAGCATTCGCTGGTGCCCGTGGCCCTCGCCTCCGGCACTCGCGAGCGCATCACGCGCCTCCGCACGGGCGGAGAGGTCACCACGGAGTATCTGACCTCGCAGATCGAGTGCCTGACCGAGCCGGTCGCGACCGCGGTGGATGCCGAGGCGCAGCTGAGGCACCTGCGCGGGCTCATCGGCTGGCATGCCCGGGAGCAGCACGCGATCGCCGCTGGTACCGGCACGCCGTTCGCGACGACCCGCTCCTCCACCGTGTCGCCCTCGCCCCACTACGACGAGGTGGCCGAGCAGCTCGGACACCTCACACGCGACCACGAGGTCAACGGGCTGCACGTGCACGTCGAGGTCACCGATGACGAGGACAGGGTCCGCGCGCTCGATCGCGTGCGCGGCTGGCTCCCCGTGCTGCTGGCGCTCACCGGCAACAGCCCCTTCGTGAACGGACGGGATTCCGCCTTCGCCAGCTGGCGCAGCATCCTGATCCGTCGCCTGCCCTCGTCTTGGGCGCCGCCGCGGTTCCGCGACTACGACGAGTACCGGGCAGGTGTACAGCGCCTCGTCGACGTCGGAGCCCTCGCCGATGCGGCGTCGCTGTCGTGGTCGGCGCGAATCTCGGAGCGCTACCCCACCGTCGAGGTGCGGGTCTTCGATGCGCAGCTGACGGCCGAGGACGCGGTGTTCGCCGCCCTCCTCTCCCGAGCGATCGTGCTCACCGACGATCAACCCCTCGCCGACATCGGAGTGGACGGCATCGACGCCTCGCTGTGGACGGCAGCCCGCAGAGGCATGGGTGCGCGCCTGATCGATCCGACGACGGGCGAGATCGAGGATGCCTGGACCGTGGCCGACCGGATGCGGGCATCGATCGCCCCCGCCCTCCGCGAACTCGGTGACGAGGAACGCGTGTGGGAGGGCTTCG
>NZ_JAGYWT010000593.1:0-1424 GCF_019279095.1 Microbacterium sp. BF1
CGCTGGGAGACCGAGGTGCCGCCCTGGGCGAGCGCTGCGATGATCCCGGGGTACGACTGCGGCGAGACGACGATCGCCACATTGGCGTGGTTCTTGGCTGCGGCACGCACCATCGCGGGTCCGCCGATGTCGATCTGCTCGACCACGTCGTCGCCGACGGCGCCCGAGGCGACGGTCTCGACGAAGGGGTAGAGGTTGACGACGACCAGTTCGAAGGGGGTGATGTCGAGCTCGGCGAGCTGGCGCTCATGGTCCTCGAGGCGCAGGTCGGCGAGAAGGCCGCCGTGGATCTTGGGGTGCAGCGTCTTGACGCGTCCGTCGAGCATCTCGGCGACGCCCGTGACGGCGGCCACGTCTGTGACAGGGAAGCCCGCATCGCGGATGGTCGACGCCGTCGAACCGGTCGAGACGATCTCGACACCCGCATCGGCCAGAGCCGCGGCCAGGACGAGCAGGTCGGTCTTGTCGCTCACCGAGACGAGCGCGCGCCGGATCGGCACGGTGTCGCGGTCGCGGTAGAGCGTGGGGTCGTGGCGGGGGCCGGCCATGATGGCTCCTTCGTGCGGGGGCGTCGGGTGGAGGGGTCAGGAAGAAGGGCTGAGGGCGAGATCACCGTCGGCGATCGCGCGGACGACGTCGATGAGCAGACGGCGCTCGACGGGCTTGATCCGCTCGTGCAGGCTGTGCTCGGTGTCGCCGTCGAGGATCGGGACTCGTTCCTGGGCCAGGATCGGGCCGGTGTCGACACCGTCGTCGACGACGATGACGCTGGCGCCGGTCTCGGCCGCACCGGAGGCGAGCGCATCGCGGACGCCGTGCGCACCGGGGAACTCGGGCAGGAATGCGGGATGGGTGTTGATGAGGCGCGGCGAGTACTGCGCGACGAGTGACGGCGGCAGCAGACGCATGAGTCCGCTGAGGACCACGAGGTCCGGGTTCCAGACGGCGAGCTGGCGCGCGAGCTCTTCGCCCCACGCCTCGCGGCTGTCGTGCTCGTGCCACGGCACCGTGAAACTGGGGATGCCGAACTCCTCGGCGTGAGCGAGCCCGTCGGCTTCGCGGTCGGCTCCGACGACGATCACCCTGGCGGGGAAATCGGGATGACGAGCGGCCTCGAGGAGGGCGCGAAGATTCGAGCCGGTGCCCGAGATGAGAACGGCGACCGTGAGCACGCGCCCAGTCTACCGGGGTGGGACGACCTGTTCCGCCCGACGTCCGCACATACGCGGCGGGTGTCAGTCGCGGTCGACTCGAGGCGGTGTGAAGCCGCGGAGATCGTCCAGGGGTGCCGTGTCGTCGCAGCCGAACCCCCGGTCGACGAGAACTGGGTCGATCGCATCCTCAGCGGCATCGCGATGGATGCGCGCGCCGGACGCCGCATCCCCTTCGAGTCACCGGATCCGCACGTGGATCTCGCGATCACC
>NZ_JAGYWT010000594.1:0-1423 GCF_019279095.1 Microbacterium sp. BF1
GGTCAAGCCCCGGCGAGTGGTGTAGCGGTCGGTGATCCTTCTGCTGTTGGTTTCGGTTAGGCGCTGAGTTCGAGGACGGGCTGGTCGGTCACCTCATCTCCGGTGTCGGGGACGAGGGTGAGGCGGGACTTGGCGAGGATGTCGAGTCCGAGGTAGCGGCGTCCTTCGGCCCATTCGTCGGTCTGCTCGGCGAGGACGGCGCCGACGAGCCGGATGATCGCGTCGCGGTTGGGGAAGATGCCCACGGAGTCGGTACGGCGGCGGATCTCCCGGTTCAATCTCTCGTTCGGGTTGTTGGACCAGATCTGCTGCCAGAGCCCGTCGGGGAACCCGGTGAACGCGAGGATGTCGGCGCGGGCGGCGTCGAGGTGAGAGAAGGCGTCGGGGAGTTTCTCGTCGACGTAGTCCAGGAGCCGGTCGAACTGGGCGTTGACGGCGTCGGCGTCGGGCTGGTCGTAGACGGAGTGCAGCATCGCTTTCACTGCCGGCCACATGGCCTTCGGTGTCACGCTCATCAGGTTCGCGGCGTAGTGGGTGCGGCATCTTTGCCAGACGGCGCCGGGCAGGTTCGCCGCGATCGCCTCCACGAGTCCGGCGTGAGCGTCGGAGGTGACCAGGCGCACCCCGCCCAGGCCGCGGGCGACGAGGTCGGCAAAGAAGCTGTTCCAGGCCGCCCCGGTCTCGCTGGTCGCCACCCGCAGGCCGAGGACCTCGCGGTGGCCGTCGGCGTTCACCCCGGTCGCGACCAGCACGACGGCGTTGATGACACGGCCGCCTTCGCGGACCTTCATGGTCAGCGCGTCGGCGGCGACAAACGTGAACGGGCCAGCATCGCCCAGGGGGCGGTGCCGGAACTGGTCGACGTGCTCATCGAGATCCGCCGCCATCCGCGACACCTGCGACTTCGACAAGCTATGGATCCCGAGGGTCTTGACGAGCTTGTCCATCCGACGGGTCGAGACACCGGCGAGGTAGCAGTCCGCGACCACGGTGATCAGCGCGGTCTCGGCGCGCTTGCGGCGCTCGAGCAGCCATTCCGGGAAGTAGGTGCCGGTGCGCAGCTTCGGGATCTGCACGTCGATCGTGCCGACCCGGGTATCAAGGTCGCGGTGTCGGTAGCCGTTGCGCTGCGCGACACGGTCCGGGGACGCCTGCCCCCATTCCGCGCCGACAACGGCGTCCGCGTCCGCGGACAACAGTGCGTTGATCATCGTCTGCAACAGTTGCCGCATCAGATCCGGCGACGAATCGGCGAGGGCTTCACCAAGCAGGCGGGCAGGGTCGAGAATATGAGGTGCGGTCATCGTGATGATGCCTTTCGAGTGGGATGTGAGAGTTTCCTCGAAGGATCACGCGGTGACCGCACTTCGTCGCGATCGACGAGCCGGCCACCACGGGCTACACCACTTTATGGGGCACTACT
>NZ_JAGYWT010000595.1:0-1418 GCF_019279095.1 Microbacterium sp. BF1
GGTCAAGTCCCCGGTAGTGGTGTAGCCGTTTCGTGATCCTTCGATGCTGGGTCAGGCGCTGAGTTCGAGGATGTTGTCGCTCACCTCCTCGGGTCCGGTGTCGGTGACGAGGGTGAGGCGGGACTTGGCGAGGATGTCGAGGCCGAGGTAGCGGCGCCCTTCGGCCCATTCGTCTGTCTGCTCGGCGAGGACGGCGCCGACGAGGCGGATAATCGCGTCGCGGTTGGGGAAGATGCCGACGCTGTCGGTGCGGCGGCGGATCTCGCGGTTGAGTCTCTCGTTGGGGTTGTTGGACCAGATCTGCTGCCAGAGCCCTTCGGGGAACCCGGTGAAGGCGAGGATGTCCGCCCGGGCAGCATCGAGGTGCTCGTGCGCGTCGGGGAGCTTGTCGTCGACGTAGTCTAGGAGCCGGTCGAACTGTGCGTGAACGCTGTCGGCGTCGGGTTGGTCGTAGACGGAGTGCAGCATCGCTTTCACAGCCGGCCACATGGCCTTCGGCGTCACGGACATCAGATTCGCCGCGTAATGGGTACGACATCTCTGCCAGACCGCGCCCGGCAGGTTCGCGGCGATGGCTTCCACCAGCCCGGCGTGGGCGTCGCTGGTGACCAGCCGCACGCCGCTCAGACCGCGGGCGACGAGGTCGGCGAAGAACGAGTTCCAAGCCGCTGTGGTCTCTGAGGTCGCGACCCGAAGCCCGAGGACTTCGCGGCGTCCGTCGGCGTTGACGCCGGTCGCGACCAGCACCACCGCGTTGATCACGCGCCCTCCTTCGCGGACCTTCATCGTCAGAGCGTCGGCCGCGACGAACGTGAACGGACCCGCATCGCCGAGCGGCCGGTGGCGGAACTGGTCGACATGCTCGTCGAGCTCGGCCGCCATCCGCGAGACCTGCGACTTCGACAACGAGTGGATCCCGAGGGTCTTCACCAGCTTGTCCATCCGCCTCGTGGAGACGCCGGCGAGGTAGCAGTCCGCGATCACGGTGATCAGCGCCGTCTCTGCCCGTTTGCGGCGCTCGAGAAGCCATTCCGGGAAGTAGGTGCCCGCCCGCAGCTTCGGGATCGCGACGTCGATGGTGCCGACGCGGGTGTCCAGGTCGCGGTGCCGGTAGCCGTTGCGCTGCGCGACGCGGTCCGGGGAGGGCTTACCCCACTCCGCGCCGACGACGGCGTCCGCGTCAGCGGACAGCAGCGCGTTGATCGTAGTTTGCAGCAGGCTGCGCATCAGATCCGGCGACGCGTCGGTCAGGGCTTCAGCGAGCACGCTCGCAGGGTCGACAATATGAAGTGCGGTCATCGTGATGATGCCTTTCGAGTGGAGGTAAGAGACTTCTCGAAGGATCACACGGTGACCGCGCTTACGTCGCGAGCGACGAGCCGGCCACCGCGGGCTACACCACCTTAAGGGGCACTACT
>NZ_JAGYWT010000596.1:0-1415 GCF_019279095.1 Microbacterium sp. BF1
GATGCAGAACAACGCCTTCCAGAAGAACGTCATCAACTACCCCGACCTGTTCAGCGACTACTCGGGCTCCGAGATCGACTTCTCGCAGTTCCCCGACGGCGTCACCGCGTACTCGCAGATCGACGGCGACCAGTACGGCGTGCCCTTCGACTCCGGCACCGCGATCAACGCGCTGCGCACCGACGTGCTGGCCGAGGCCGGTTACACCGTCGACGACTTCACCGGCATTACCTGGGACGAGTACCTCACCAAGGCCGAGGACGTGCTGGCCAAGACCGGCAAGCCGCTGCTGTCCGGCGTCGCCGGCTCCTCCGACATCCTGATGATGATCCTGCAGTCGGCGGGCGCCAGCCTGTTCGACGCCGACGGCCAGCCCACCATCGCCGGCAACGACGAGCTCGTCGACGCCATCGAGGTGTACGCCGAGCTGGTCGAATCGGGCGTTCTCGTCGAGGTCAACTCCTGGGATGAGTACATCAGCACCTTCGTGAACGGCTCGGTCGCCGGCACGATCAACGGCATCTGGATCACCGGCTCGATCCAGACCGCCGACGACCAGGCGGGCAAGTGGGCCATCACCGACCTGCCCAAGCTCGACGGCGTGCCCGGCGCCACGAACTACTCCGCCAACGGCGGCTCGTCGTGGGCGATCAGCTCGACCGGCGACGCCGAGCTGGCCGCCGACTTCCTGGCATCCACCTTCGCCGGCTCCACCGACTTCTACGACACGATCCTGCCCAAGTCCGGCGCCGTGGCCAACTGGATCCCCGCGGGTGACAGCAGCGTCTACGCGCAGCCCAGCGAGTTCTTCGGCGGTCAGCCGATCTTCCAGCAGGTCGTCGAGTTCGGCGCCCAGGTGCCGAGCAACAACACCGGCGTCTACTACTACGAGGGCCGTGACGCGGTCAGCGCCGCGATGACCAAGATCCTCGGCGGCACCGGCATCGACGAGGCACTCGACGAGGCCCAGGCCAACGTCGAGTTCGCGATGAACTGATCATGGCGACCCAGGCGATCGTGACGGCCGACACACCGCGCCGTCAGCGGCGGAGCACCCCTCCGCCGGACTTCACCCCGCGTGGCCCGTGGCTGCACACCGCACGGCGCCGGAACCTCACCGGATGGGGGTTCCTGCTCCCGGCAGCCCTTCTGATCACGCTGCTAAGCTTCGTGCCGATGATCCAGGCGTTCGTCCTCGCCCTGCAGACGGGCCGAGGATCGCGGCTGGACTGGGCCGAGCCGCTGTGGATGAACTTCGGCCGGCTGCTGGAGGACGAGATCTTCCAGCTGACCATGTTCAACACCGTGTTCTACCTGGTCGTGCAGGTGCCGATCATGCTGATCCTGGCGATGGTGCTCGCCAACCTGCTCAACGACCCGAAGCTGCGGGCGAAGGGCCTCTGGCGCACCATGAT
>NZ_JAGYWT010000597.1:0-1414 GCF_019279095.1 Microbacterium sp. BF1
CGACGGTCGACGGCTTCGAGAAGACCATGCAGGTCAACCACCTGGCGCCGTTCCTGCTCACGAACCTGCTGCTTCCCCACGTGCTGAAGGCCGAAGGCTCAGTCATCAACACCTCCAGCATCGCCCAGCTGATGACGACGGCATTCCCCACGCGGTCGGGATGCAGCGCGGCGAGCTGCACGGTCAGCTGCGCCCCGAGCGAGAACCCGACGATGGTCGCTGTTCGGCCCTCCTGCTCCAGCACGCGGGCGAGTGCCGTGGTCGTCGCCGTGTGAGAGACATAGGTCTCGTCTGCGCTGCGTCCGTGACCGGGCAGGTCGGGGACGATGACGCGTACGCCCTCGCCGAGATGGGTGCGCAACGGCTCCCACATCCATCCGGCGACGCCTCCGCCGTGCAGGAGCAGCAGCGGATGCCCGTCGCGGGCGCCGAAGGTCTCGACGTGCATGGTCAGTCCCTCTCGAAGGTCTCGGCCATGCGGCCGATCGTGTCGATGGCCCGTTCGAGGTGGCCGGGCTCGAACGGGCCGAGCAGTCGCGCCGCGGAGAGCAGCCCGATCGAAGCGCTCGACAGTGCCAGGGCGAGCGCCTCGACGTCCACGTCCGCCACGATCTCCCCCCGGTCCTGCAGCGCGCGGAGCCACTCGATCACGCGTCGCTGCCGATCGCGATACCGGCCGTCGGTGACCTCCGCCACGTGTTCCCCGAGGATGCCGCGATCGTCGAGGAAAGCCGCCGTCATCAGCGCGTCGTCGCTCAGGGCGCGGGCGCTCGCGCGATACGCCGCACTCAGTCGCGGTCGGTCACCCAGCTCACGGCTCACACGGTCGTTCATGCGCGTCGTGCCGCGCTGCAGGAGCGCATCCAGGATCTCGCGCTTGCCGGCGAACTCCAGATAGACCGCGCCTTTGCCGATCCCCGCACGGTCGGCGATCGACGCCACGCTCATGGCGTCGAACCCGTGGGCGAGCACGAGTTCCTCCGCGGCATCGAGGATGCGGTCGCGACGGTCAGGGACGCGGGGGCGGGGCATCGGTGGTCCTCTCCAGGTGGTCGAGCATCGCGGGGATGACGACGTCCGGACGATCGCGCTGCACCCAGTGGCCGGCACCGGGAACGGTCACCAGCGACCCCGCGGGCAGCAGCTCGGCGGCGGTGCGGATGCGCGCGAGCGGGACTCCCGAGTCGCGATCACCGTGCACGAGGAGCGTGGGCGTCGTGATCGATGGCAGGTGCGGGGTGTAGAGCGTGCGCAGACGATTCCAGAGCACCTGATTGTGCTGCCACTGTGCGAAGGTCTCCAGACCGGTGCCGACGGCGGCCTCGGTGAGCACGGCCTCGACGAGTTCGGGAGTCCGTGCCTGCGGAGTGCGCACCAGGTCGCCGAGGCCGCGTTCCATCGCGGAGCGGTTGCG
>NZ_JAGYWT010000598.1:0-1412 GCF_019279095.1 Microbacterium sp. BF1
GGGACACGAAGGCCTCCTGTGTTGCGTGAGCGGTTTCTAGACAGCTCCACTCTCGCAACCGGAGGCCTTCGTCTCTCAACAGCTCACGCGCGATTCACGCAACAACGTCCCTGGACATCACAGCTAGTCCGTGTCCATGCGTTCGTGGGGTTCGTGGCCGGCGCCGTCGCATCGTTGGAAGACGCCGTCTTCGCGGCTGGTGAGTTGTGGGATGTGGTAGTCGAGGATCTCGCGATAGAACGTGTGCAGCGACGGGGCGCCCTTGATGCGGAGGCGCATGAGGGTCCCTTCGTCGTAGATGCCGGCGAGCCGGTGGACGGCGTCGGGGTGTTCGGTCCAGCGGCTGCACCATCGCCCGGATTTCACGAGCCCGACGGTGCCGGTGAGGTAGTCCTGGAATGTGCCTTCCACCCACTCGACGAGCTCAGGCGGCGCGGTGGTGAGAGGGACGCTCCATGCGAGCAAGGAGATCGATGATTCGTCTTCGTCGTCCTTGGTAACCGGTGTGCTCTTCGCCGCGTCCAGCGTCTCGAGGGCGACGTCGAGCTTTCGTTGTGCGGGGGTGAGCTCGTGGTGGGCTTCTTCGTGGCGCCGTGCTGCGCGTGCTTGTGCGCGGGTCTTCTTGGCGAGTTCGCGGTGCGCGGCCGCGACCTGCCAGGGCAGTTTCGCGTCGTCGCTCGTGTAGTCATCGACCTTCGCTTCCGCGACGGTGACGTCGTCGTTCGCTCGGCCAGCGCATCGTCGGCGGCGGCCGCTTTCTCCTCGGCGCTGTGCAGTGCCTTCTCGGCCGCGGCGACGTCCATCGCAGCGGCGGCGATCGCGAGCTCGTCGACGACGAAGCTGTCTTCGGTGGTCTCAGACACATGAACGTCCTCCTCCGCCTGGTGGTGCACACGGTCGGGACGCATCGCGACCAGCTGCCGGAGGCGCTTGTCTGTGAACCACGGCCGCGCCCGTACGAGCGCGGGCCGGCACCCGGAGGCGAAGACGATCATGCGGCCGACGGAGAGGACGTCGAGATCTGCGACGTCCATGATCCGTTCCGTGCGGCGAGAGACCTGTGTGGAGCCACCGCCGCGGCCGGCGCTGGTGGAGCGTTCGGTGTATTCGTAGTCGCCGATGAGGTCGGACACGTTGCGGTAGAACGAGGCGGAGGCGTTGCCGCCGGCGTAGATCCACCACATCGATGCGGCGAGCAGCTTCTCATATCCGCCGTTGGGCCACACGAGCTTGCCCTGGTCCTCGCTCTGCAGGATCGTCACGACGACGATGCCGCGGGCACGGTAGTGGCTGTACCGGTCGGGAAGGTCGGGGATCAGGAAGAACGATCAGACGGCGGCGACGTTGAACTGCGTGCCGCCGACGGCGAGCACTCCGTAGCGCGCGTGCAGCGCGACGGGGGTGCCGGGGGC
>NZ_JAGYWT010000599.1:0-1411 GCF_019279095.1 Microbacterium sp. BF1
GCTGCGGCCGCGGCGACGGTGGCATCGGCGAACTGCGTGAAGGTCGCGGTGCTCGACAGGCCGCCCGTGAGCGCGCGATACCAGACGGTGCCCGCGCGCTCCCACGCCTTGCCACCGAGGTCGATCGCGAAGAGGGCGAACGCGCGGTTGGGGATTCCGGAGTTGATGTGCACTCCGCCGTTGTCTTCCGTGGTGCGCACGAAGCCGCTCATGTGGTCGGGCTGCGGGTCTTTGCCGAGCTCGTCGTCGTCGTAGGCGGTGCCCGGCGCGATCATCGAACGCAGAGCCGCGCCCTCGAAGGCGTCGGTGAAGATCTCGGCGCCGATCAGCCACGTCGCCTGGTCGGCCGTCTGGCCGAGGGCGTACTGCTCGGTCAGGGCGCCGAACACATCGGCGATCGACTCGTTCAGTGCGCCGGGCTGGCCCTGGTACTCGAGGTTCGCGGTGTGCTGCACGACGCCGTGCGCGAGTTCGTGTCCGATGACGGTGAGCGAGCCGGTGAAGTGCTGGAACACCTCGCCGTCGCCGTCGCCGAACACCATGCGCTCGCCGTCCCAGAACGCGTTGTCGTAGTCGACGCCGTAGTGCACGGTCGCATCGAGCGGCGCCCCGGCATCGTCGAGCGAGTTGCGATCAGCTGCCCGAGAACAGCTCGATGTGGATGCTGATCGTCGTGCTCGTCCCCGGCGTCATCCTGATCCGTCGCCTGGTCGTCCGGCGTCGTCGCGCTGACGGCCCTGAGCCTCGGAGGTCGTCGTCTGAGGTCTGGGAGAGCTAGGAGATCTTGGAGCGGAGCGTCGCGATGTCGTCGTCCGTGAGCAGGGCGCGGGGGATCGCGGTGGCGACCGAGGCGTCACGCAGCTTCAGCAACACGGCGTCCTTGCCCACGTGCATCTTCTGGAACGTGCGGTAGTCGATGTCGGATCGACGGCGACCGCTGCCCATCTGCAGCCTGTCGTCTTCGAGGGCCACCCACACCACCTGCTCCACCGGCATCGCGATCCGCACGGCCGTTCGGGCGCCCGAGATGGACATGAAGACGGCGAAGCCTGCGAGCCCGGCGATGATCACGGGCATCCAGCCCGCGGCGAACGGGGCTTCTTCCCCCGGTGCAACGGGGGCGCTGAGATTGAGGATGCTGAGCACCAGCGCACCGGCGAGGGCGAACCACATCACGAGGGCGGACGGGCGGGTCAGCGAATAGATTGCGGCGTCGCGCGCCATCCGTCGCAGCAGGCTCTCGTCGACGGTCAGGGAGCGTGGGGACACTCGTTCATCCTCCCACGCGCTCAGCCGATCGACATCGGCAGCGATCGACCGGAGAGACCCCTGCCCTGCCGGGCGAGGGTGGCCGCGAGGTCGCGGATCGTCGCGGCCGCGGCATCGGTCGTCCCGCCGCCGACGATCGGCT
>NZ_JAGYWT010000006.1:0-15380 GCF_019279095.1 Microbacterium sp. BF1
CGACGATCACTCCCGACTCGCCTACGCAGAGATCCACGACGACGAAAAGGGCGCCACCGCCGCCGGTGTCCTTGAGCGTGCCATCGCGTTCTACGCCCGCCTCGGCGTGACCGTCGAGCGAGTGATCAGCGACAACGCGTTCGCCTACCGGCACTCGACCGCGTTTCGAGACGTAATCGACGCGCACGGCATCACGCAGAAGTTCATCCGCCCGCACTGCCCCTGGACGAACGGGAAAGTCGAGCGCTTGAACCGCACCCTCGCCGCCGAATGGGCCTACGCCCGACCCTGGACCTCCAACGACGACCGCCGAGCAGCATTGACGGCTTGGCTCGACCACTACAACCTAGACAGAACCCACCTCGGCATCGGAGGCAAGACCCCTATCGACCGAATCAACAACGGTCGAGGTCAGTACAGCTAGCGCGCGATGGTCACGACGACCGGGGCGCCGTCCGCATCGACGTACCCGTCGAGCGTCAGTTTCGCGTCCTGGTCGATGCCCACCGCCGTCACGAACGTGATCTGCGGAACCAGATCCATCGTGCAGACCTCGTTCGCGCTCTCGTCCAGCCGAACGATCGCCTCGTTCTCGCTGACGGCCTCGACGGCCCCGGAGGCAGGCATGCAGGTCGACGATCCCCAGGTGAGGACCGCGAGTTCATGCGCGTCGATCCATGCCGCCGCGGGTGTCTGCTCGGGCATCCGATCGGCCGGGATGATCTCTCCTGACACGAGTCCGGGAAGCGTCAGTTCCGTGGTCTCTCCCCCGGGACCCGTCACTGTCAGCTCGACAGGTCGCGAGGAATCGAACGCCGCCGGCAGCCCGACGTACATTCCGTGAGCGGTCTGCACTGCCGCGCACACCTCATCCGCGCCGTCGACGAGAACGAGCTCGAGCGATTGGTCTCCCGCGACGATGTCCCCGATCTGCGGAGCACACGCATCGCCCCACGTCTTCAGCACGAACGACGTCGCATCCAGCCACGCCGCCTGCGGTGCGTGTGACGTGTCGGAGGTGTCCGGAGCGGACGTCGATTCCGGGACAGGAGAGGTCCCCGCCGACATGGCGCATCCGCTCAGTGCCGCAGCGAGCACCACCCCGCCCAGGGCGAGGGACGAGAACGTGCGAAGAGAAGCTGTCATACCCGTGAGTGTCGCAACCGCGCGGATCGTCTCACTCTCCGGCCCGCGACCACCCGCCCGTGTCGCACGCCCGTGCCAGACTGTGCTGGTGACCGATCGCCTCATGCTGCTCGACACCGCCAGCCTCTACTTCCGCGCCTTCTACGGCGTCCCCGACAAGGTGACGGCGCCCGACGGCGCTCCGATCAACGCGGCGCGCGGTCTGCTCGACATCATCGCGAAGCTCGTCACGCTCTACGAGCCCACCCATGTCATCGCCTGCTGGGATGACGACTGGCGCCCGCAATGGCGCGTCGATCTGATCCCCAGCTACAAGACGCACCGTGTCGTCGAGGTCGTCGAGGTCGGACCTGACATCGAAGAGGTCCCCGACCCCCTCGAAGCGCAGATCCCCCTCATCCGGGAGACGCTCGCCGCGATCGGGATCCCGATCATCGGGGTGGCGGAGCACGAGGCCGACGACGTCATCGGCACGCTCGCGACCGGAGCGACGATGCCGGTCGACATCGTCACCGGAGACCGCGATCTGTTCCAGCTCGTCGACGACTCCCGCGATGTGCGGGTCATCTACACCGCGCGCGGCATGAGCAATCTCGAGGTCGTGACCGATGCGACCGTGGTCGCGAAGTACGGGGTGCTCCCCTCGCAGTATGCCGACTTCGCCACCATGCGCGGCGACGCCTCAGACGGTCTTCCCGGTGTGGCCGGGGTCGGTGAGAAGACCGCCGCGACGCTGCTGCAGACCCACGCCGATCTCGAGGGCATCCGCGCGGCCGCCGAGGCCGGAGAGGGCATGAGCGCCGGGGTGCGGGCGAAGGTGCTGGCCGCATCCGCCTACCTCGATGTGGCCCCCACCGTGGTCGCCGTCGCCACGTCGCTTCCCATCACGACGCCCGATATCCCGTTGCGGGTGCTCGATCCCGCGGAGGTCGATGCGGCGACGGCTCTCGCCGAGAAGTGGAACCTCGGCGGCTCGATGACGCGCGCGGTGGCAGCGGTGTCGAAGGCCGCCCTCGCGTCCGGCTGACCCCCGGTCAACCGCAGCTGCACCTATTCCGCCCAGGCGAGAAGCCGGGAGAGTCCCCAGGTCGTCACGATCCGGGAGGCGGGAATCCCCGCGCGCTCGGCTCGCTCCGCGCCGTGATCCAGCAACGAGAGCTGACCGGGAGCATGCGCATCCGAGTCGATGGAGAACAGGCATCCGGCTTCGAGCGCGATAGCGATCAGTTCATCCGGCGGATCCTGACGCTCGGGGCGCGAGTTGATCTCGACCGCCACCCCGTTGTCCGCGCAGGCGGCGAAGACCGCAGCCGCGTCGAACGCCGACTCCGGGCGGGTCCCTCGTTCCCCCTGCACCAGGCGCCCGGTGCAGTGCCCGAGCACGTTCACCCTGGGGTGCGACACCGCGGCGATCATGCGTGCGGTCATCGGACGCGAGTCCATCCGCAACTTCGAATGCACCGATGCCACGACGATGTCCAGTTCGCGGAGAAGCAAGTCCTCCTGGTCGAGAGCACCGTCCTCGAGGATGTCGACCTCGATGCCGGCGAGCAGGGTGAAGCCGTCACCGGACTCCGCACGCACCAGGGGCATCTGCTCCCGAAGCCGCTCGGCCGAGAGCCCTCTGGCCACCCGAAGACGCGGCGAGTGATCCGTTATCGCCTGATACTCATGACCCAACGCGCGAGCTGCCGCTGCCATGACAGAGATGGGAGTAGTGCCGTCGGACCAGTCGGTGTGAGCGTGCAGGTCGCCGCGCAGCTTCGTTCGCAGCAGCGAGACACGCTCAGGTTCGACGTCGCCACGCAGCTCGACGAGGTAGTCCGGCACCTGCCCGGCCTGCGCCTGACGGATCACCGCGAAGGTGGATTCTCCGATGCCCCTCGCCGCTCTCAGGCGGGTGGGATCGGCCCGGACGTCGTCCGGGAGATCCTGCAGGGTCGCCGCAGCCTGACGAAAAGCCTTCGCTCGATACCGTGAGGCCCGCTCGCGCTCCAGAAGAGAGGCGATCTCCAGCAGGGCGTCGACGGGATCCACGGTCACTCCTTCGGGGCCGCCAGCTCGCGACTGACCGAGATCCACTGGTCGAGCTTGGCCAGGGCACGGCCGTCGTCGACGGCCGCCGATGCCTTGTCGTACCCCTCGCGCAGTCGTTCGAGGATCGGGCGCTGCACCTGCATGGCGTCCTGGGAGAGTTCGAACGCGACGATGCCCGCCGCCGCATTGAGCAGCACGATGTCGCGCACCGCCCCGGTCTCCCCCGCCAGCGTCCGTCGAAGCACCTCCGCGTTGTGCTGCGGAGATCCGCCGATCAGGTCGGCCAGGTCGGCGATCGGGATGCCGAGGTCACGGGGGTCGAGGTCGTGCTCGTGGATGTCCCCGCGGGTGACCTCCCAGATGCGGCTGTGGCCGGTCGTGGTGAGCTCGTCGAGTCCGTCGTCGCCTCGGAACACCAGCGCGGTCGCGCCGCGGGTCCGGAAGACGCCGGTGATCAGCGGTACGCGCTCGATCTGCGCGACGCCCACGGCGTTTGCTTCGGCGCGGGCGGGGTTGCACAGCGGCCCGAGCATGTTGAAGACGGTGGGAACCCCGAGCTCCGCGCGGACGGATCCTGCGTGCTTGAAGCCGGGGTGGAACGCGCCCGCCCACGCGAAGGTGATCCCGGTGCGGTCGAGGATGGATGCGACGGCGGCGGGGTCGAGTGACAGCTCGAGGCCGAGAGCACCGAGCACGTCTGAGGAGCCGGACGCCGAACTCGCCGCACGGTTGCCGTGCTTGACGACGGGCACGCCGGTGGCGCCGATGATGATCGCCGCCGTGGTCGAGACGTTCACCGTGCCGACGCGGTCGCCGCCCGTCCCGACGATGTCGAGCACATCAGGAGAGACGGGAAGAGGGACCGCAGCCTCGAGGATCGCGTCGCGGAAGCCGACGATCTCGTCGATCGTCTCCCCCTTGGCACGAAGAGCGACGAGGAATCCTGCCAGCTGGGCCTCCGTGACGTCGCCCTGCATGATCTGCCGCATGGCCCACGTCGACTCCCACACGCTGAGATCGCGACGCTCCAGAAGAGAGGTGAGCACGTCGGACCAGGTCAGGGAATCAGCCATGTGTGCGATCCTATCGGCGCAGAGAAAACATGCAGATGCTTCCGAACACACGTGCACCCCACCCCCACCCCTTGTTTCCCGCGGATTCACCGGGTATTCGCAGTGTTTTCTTAGGGTCTCCTAAGTCGTCGACCGGCAACTCGAAGGTCGCCGGTGCAAGAATCACGCCCGCGGATCGGCCATAATGGAGGGGTGACGACCTCAGCGACGTATGCCCCGGCGGCGAGAACGATTAAGCGGCCCAACCCGGTAGCTGTCGGCACCATTGTGTGGCTCGGCAGTGAGGTGATGTTCTTCGCGGGACTCTTCGCGATCTACTTCACCCTCCGCAGCACCTCTCCGGAGCTGTGGGCGGCCCGGACCGAGCTGCTGAACGTCCCGTTCGCCGCAGTGAACACTGCGATCCTCGTACTCTCCTCGTTCACGTGCCAGATGGGCGTGTTCGCGGCAGAGGACCTGCAGCCCTACAAGATCGGCAAGGGACAGAAGAACGGCGCCGGACGCCGTCGCCTGTTCGGATGGGGAATGGTCGAGTGGTTCTTCCTCACCTTCGCCCTCGGCGCGATCTTCGTCTCCGGCCAGGTCTGGGAGTATGCCCAGCTCGTTGCTGAGGGCATGCCCATCAGCGCTGACTCGTACGCTTCCGCGTTCTACCTGACGACGGGCTTCCACGCCCTGCACGTCACCGGCGGACTGGTCGCGTTCCTGCTCGTCATCGGACGCGCTTACGCCGTCAAGAACTTCCGGCACAAGGAGGCGACCTCCTCGATCGTGGTGTCCTACTACTGGCACTTCGTCGACGTCGTCTGGATCGTGCTGTTCCTCGTTATCTACTTCCTGAAATAAGAGCGGAGCTGATCCCCGAGATGGCACGAGAGAAGAAGCGCCGTTCCAGCGGTCGTCGCAGCCCTTTGGCGGCGGCCGCGCTCATCGGCGCAGGCCTCATGATCACCGGCGCCGTGTACGCCGGCGCGACCGCTGCGTTCGCCGCGACCGACACCCAGTCGGCGGCGACCTCGCAGTTGACCGTGGAGGACGGCAAGAAGCTGTTCACGGCCAACTGCGCCACCTGCCACGGTCTCGACCTGCAGGGAACCGCCAACGGCCCCAGCCTCTACGGCGTGGGTGAGCTGGCGACCGAGTTCCAGCTCTCGACCGGCCGCATGCCTCTGCAGATGCAGGGCCCCCAGGCGCCGCAGAAGGCCCCGCAGTTCACCGAGGACCAGATCCTCGCGATCTCGTCCTTCGTCCAGTCCGAGGCTCCCGGCCCGACGTTCCCGTCGGACCACATCCTCGACGGCAAGGGCGATGTCTCCAACGGCGCCGAGCTGTTCCGCGTCAACTGCGCGATGTGCCACAACGTGGCCGCCGCGGGTGGAGCGCTCACCGAGGGCAAGTACGCCCCCGGACTCAGCGAGACCAGCGCGCTGCACATGTATGCCGCCATGGTCACCGGCCCCCAGAACATGCCGGTCTTCGGCGACATGAACCTGTCCGACGAGGACAAGCGAGACATCATCTCGGCGCTGCTCTTCCAGCAGCAGTCCGTGCAGATCGGTGGCTTCTCGCTGGGCTCGCTCGGTCCGGTCTCCGAAGGCCTGTTCGTGTGGATCTTCGGTATCGGCGCGCTCGTCGCCGTCACCGTGTGGATCACGGCGAAGTCCAACTGACGCTTAATCATCGAAGAGGAACGTACGAGGAGCACCATGGCACACGACGACGACTCGCAGGCTCTTGACAGGGCCTACCAGCCCTCTCCGGGGCTGGGTGTCGCAGTCAGCGATCCCGTGCAGAACCCCGGGCTTCCGCCGCACCGCGAGCGGATGACCGATAAGGACCCGCGCGCCGAGAAGGCCGCTGTCCGCACTGTCTACACGCTGTTCTATCTCTCGCTCGCCGGCAGCATCTGGGCGGTCGCCGCCTACATGCTGTTCCCGATCGAGAGCGGCGCGCTCATCGACATCCGGCAGAACAACCTCTTCATCGGTCTCGGCATCGCGCTCGCACTGCTGGCCCTCGGCATCGGTGCCATCCACTGGTCCAAGGCCCTCATGTCCGACAAGGAGTTCATCGAGCACCGCCACCCCACCCGTGGCAAGGACTCCACGCGCGAAGCGGCCATCAAGGCCTTCTCCGACGCGAATGAGGAGTCGGGCTTCGGCCGTCGCTCGATGATCCGCAACTCGCTTTTCGCCGCGATCGTCGCCTCGATCATCCCCGGCGTGACGCTGTTCCGTGGCCTGGCGCCGCACTCCACTCCGGAAGACCCCACCGCGGGCGACCCGGTCGTGCTGCTCAAGCACACCATGTGGGAAGAGGGCGCGCGCCTGGTGCGCGATCCCGACGGCACCCCGATCCGCGCGGCTGACGTCACCCTGGGTTCGGCGTTCCACGTGATCCCGGAGGAACTCGCCACCCTCAGCCACAGCGACGGCTACCTCGAAGAGAAGGCCAAGGCCATCGTGCTGATGATGCGCCTGCGCCCCGAGCAGCTGATCGAGGCCGAGGACCGCAAGGACTGGTCCTACGACGGCATCGTCGCGTACTCCAAGGTCTGCACGCACGTCGGATGCCCTGTGGCTCTGTACGAGCAGCAGACCCACCACCTGCTGTGCCCGTGCCACCAGTCGCAGTTCGACGTCACGGACCATGCAAAGGTCATCTTCGGCCCGGCGGCTCGTCCGCTGCCGCAGCTGCCCATCACCGTCGATGACGAGGGCTACCTGGTCGCACGCAGCGACTTCAAGGAACCCGTCGGCCCGAGCTTCTGGGAGCGCCATTGAGCACCGCAACGCTGTCCAAAGAGGACAAGGACACCAAGGCGCCCCTCGGCGGTCGCTTCGTCGGTGCCGCGTCGAACTACATCGATGAGCGCACCAGCCTCTCCGGCTTCGTCAAGGAGCTCGGACGCAAGATCTTCCCCGACCACTGGTCGTTCATGCTCGGCGAGATCGCGCTCTGGAGCTTCGTCGTCGTGTTCCTCTCCGGAACCTTCCTGACGTTCTTCTTCGACGCGTCGATGGTCGAGACCCACTACACCGGCGCCTATGCGCCGATGCGTGGAATCGAGATGTCCGCAGCGCTGGAATCGTCGCTGCACATCTCCTTCGACCTGCGAGGCGGGCTGCTGGTCCGGCAGATCCACCACTGGGCCGCCCTCGTGTTCATCGCCGGCATCGGCGTGCACATGCTCCGCGTGTTCTTCACCGGTGCCTTCCGCAAGCCGCGTGAGCTCAACTGGGTGATCGGCTTCATCCTCTTCATCCTCGCGATGGCCGAGGGCTTCACCGGATACTCGCTTCCCGACGACCTGCTCTCGGGCAACGGCCTCCGCATCATCGACGGCATGATCAAGGGTCTCCCCCTGATCGGCACCTGGACCTCGTTCCTCCTCTTCGGTGGCGAGTTCCCGGGTACCGACATCGTCGGACGCCTGTACACGCTGCACATCCTGCTGCTGCCGATGCTCGTCATCGCGCTGATCGTGGTGCACCTGATGCTCATGATCATCAACAAGCACACGCAGTTCGCCGGCCCGGGCCGCACGAACGACAACGTCGTGGGCTACCCGATGATGCCGGTGTACATGTCCAAGATGGGCGGATACCTGTTCATCGTCTTCGGCACCATCGTGTTGATCGCGACGTTCTTCCAGATCAACCCGATCTGGAACTACGGACCGTACGACCCGTCCCCCGTCTCCGCCGGCACGCAGCCGGACTGGTACATCGGCTTCGCCGACGGCGCCCTGCGTCTGGCACCGTCGAACTGGGACATCGTCTTCCTCGACCACACCTGGTCGTTCGGCATCATCGCGCCGGTCCTCGTGCTCGGTCTGTTCATCGTGCTCGTCGCGATCTACCCCTTCATCGAGGCGTGGGTCACGGGCGACAAGCGTGAGCACCACATCGCTCAGCGCCCGCGCAACGCCGCGACGCGCACGGCGATCGGTGTGGCCGGTGTCATCTTCTACGCGGTGCTGTGGGCTGCAGCCTCGTCCGACCTCATCGCGACGCACTTCATGCTCACGATGGAAGGCGTCATCCACACGCTGCAGGCGATGCTCTTCCTGGGCCCGATCCTCGGCTACTTCGTCACGAAACGCATCTGCATCGCGCTGCAGAAGAAGGACCGCGAGATCGTGCTGCACGGCTTCGAGTCCGGTCGCATCGTCCGCCTTCCCGGCGGAGAGTTCATCGAGGTGCACCAGCCGGTCGACAAGTACGACCGTTGGAAGCTCATCGACGTCGACACGTACGAGCCCCTGGTGGTGCGCCCGAACGCCAAGGGACGTATCCCGTGGACGGAGAACCTCCGCTCCTCGATCTCCCGCTGGTTCTTCGAAGACCGCCTGGCACCGCTCACGCAGGCCGAGGTCGAGGCAGCAGACGCTCACCAGCACCACGTCACGGCTCACAACGACGAGACCGAGGCCGCGGAGATCCAGGGCGCTCACGAGCGCGCAGGCTTCCCCGACGCCCCGCTCAGGGTCGATGAGACGCACGTCGACGAGACGCCGAACACCCCCAGCACGGTCATCGCGACCGAGCCGGTGAAGAAGCCTCGCAAGAAGTCGGAGGACGGCGAGTAGTCGCCACTCCCCCATCTGATGAAGGCCTCGTCCATACGGACGGGGCCTTCATCGTTAGTACCCGAATGAGAGGATCCACCCATGTCGTCCGCCGTCCAGCTGATCCGCGCCACCTCCCTCGCCGAAGTCCCCTACGCCTACGCCGCGACCGCACCGGCCGGCTCACGCCTGATCTTCCTCGCCGGCGCGTGCCCGCTGAACGACGATGGCACGACTGCTGCACCCGGCGACTACGCCGCTCAGGCGGCCAAGTGCGTAGAGACCCTCCAGGGGGCGCTCGAGATCGCCGGCGCGACCATGACGGACGTCATCAGCACGCGGGTACTCGTGGCCTCCTCATCGCAGGCCGACCTCGTCGCGGCCTGGGATGTCATCCATGCGGCTTTCGGCGCGCACGACGTGCCCAGCACGCTCCTGGGCGTGACGGTGCTCGGCTACGACGACCAGCTGGTCGAGATCGAAGCGATCGCGGCTGTCTCCGAATGAGCATCAACGTCGTCGTCCGCCCGGCCGCGCCCGACGATGACGCGGCGACGGAACAGATCGAAGTGGCCGCCGATGCCCTCCTCATCGAACGGTTCGGAGCCGTCGACTGGCCTCCCCCGACGCCCCCGCAGGAACGCGCGTCGATGCCGGGCTTCGTCCTCGTCGCCGAACACCACGACGGGACCACCACGACGCCGGTCGTCGTGGGCTTCGTGCACGTGCTGGAGCTCGACGGCCACGCGCATCTCGAGCAGCTCTCGGTGCTTCCCTCTTACGGACGCCAGGGTATCGGTCGTGAGCTCGTCACGGCCGCGCTCACGGAATCGCGCCTCCGGGGTCATACCGAGATCACCCTTCGCACCTACATCGACGTGCCCTGGAACGCCCCCTTCTACACGTCCTGCGGCTTCGTCGTGAGCGAGCCGGACACCCCACTGCTCCGAGATCTGGTCCAGGTCGAATCCGCGCTGGGCCTCTTCGAGCACGGACCGCGCACGCAGATGACGGCTGTGCTCTGATTCACGGCTGTGCTCTGATTCACGGCTGTGCTCTGATCCACGGATGTGCTCCGATCGGTAGCAGTACGTCGATCGTCGAACGCGCCGCGATCGACGACGGCACCTCTGCCGCTGACCTCGCCCGGCCGCACTGGCTGGCGTATACCCCCGGCTCCGGCATTGACCGCAATCCGTCGCTGAGCGACTGGATTCCACCGGATGGTTCTCGCGTGTCTCCGTAGGCTGGAATCATGATCGATCGTGCCGAGTTCTACGCAGCCAAGTTGACCTATGAGACAGACCCCAGCGATGTGCACACGGCGCTCAAGGCCGGCGAGAACATCGTCGTCGTCGACGTCCGCTCCGACGAGGCGTGGGCCCAGGGGCGGATCGCCGGTGCCGTGCACATGCACTACAGCGAGATCGCCTCGCGTGCTGCCACCGAGATCCCCGAGGGTACGGACGTGGTCGTCTACTGCTGGAGCCCCGGCTGCAACGCCGGCGCCAAGGGCGCGCTCGAGTTCGCCCGCCTCGGATACGCCGTACGCGAGATGATCGGCGGTTTCGAGTACTGGGTCCGGGAGGGTTACGCGGTCGAAGACAGCGATGGCGTCCACCACCGCCCCGTGGATCCGTTGACCGGCATCGCACGCATCCGCGCCCACGCCTGATCACGGCCCCGGCGCACGAAGAAGGCCCCCGGATTCCTCCGGGGGCCTTCTTCAGTGCAGCTGGGTCAGCGGGCGAAGTTGCCGCGGTAGTACTCGTACACCCAGCCGACGATCGCGACGACGAAGATCGCGAGGCCGATCGGCAGGAGGAAGTGCCCGACCGCGAGCCCCACGACGAAGACTCCCGCCGAGGCAGCGAGGACGATGGGCCACCAGGACCACGGGCTGAACTCGCCGAGCTCCGGGTCACCGTCGTCGATGTCGGAGGTCAGGATGTCTTCGGGCAGCTCACCACGCTGCGCCTTGTGAGTGCGATCGAGATAGAACGCGATCATCGCTGCCATGAAGGCGGCGAAGAACAGGGCGACCGTACCGACCCACTCGATTCGCATCGCGAAGTTGTCGTTCGGTGTGGCCAGGATGTGCCAACCGGTGTAGACGACTCCGACGAGAGCGAAGAACGCCGTCAGGATCCACCAGAGAATGACGTTGTCGCGCATGACTTAGTGGGCCTCTCGCTCGCCGGGAGCCGTCGTGGCGAACTCCGCAGCCTCCGGGTGATTCAGGTCGAACGCAGGCCGCTCGCTGCGGATGCGCGGGATCGACGTGAAGTTGTGACGCGGGGGCGGGCAGGACGTCGCCCACTCGAGCGATCCGCCGTAGCCCCACGGGTCGTTGACCGTGACCTTCGGCGCCTTGCGGGCGGTGATCCAGACGTTCAGGAAGAACGGCAGCATCGAAGCGCCCAGGATGATGGCACCGATCGTCGAGACCTGGTTCTGCCAGGTCCATCCGTCGGCCTCCGAGTAGTCGGCGTAACGACGCACCATGCCGTCGACGCCCAGCCAGTGCTGGATGAGGAAGGTCATGTGGAAACCGATGAACAGAAGCCAGAAGTGCACGTAGCCGAGACGCTCGTTCAGCATGCGTCCGGTCCACTTCGGCCACCAGAAGTAGAAGCCGGCGAACATGGCGAACACCACGGTTCCGAACACCACGTAGTGGAAGTGGGCGACCACGAAGTACGAGTCGGAGAGGGCGAAGTCCAGCGGCGGAGCCGCGAGGATGACACCGGTCAGACCACCGAAGACGAACGACACGAGGAACCCGAGAGCGAAGACCATCGGAGTCTCGAAGGTGACCGACCCTCGCCAGAGGGTACCGATCCAGTTGAAGATCTTCACACCCGTCGGCACGGCGATCAGCATCGTCATGAGCGCGAAGAACGGCAGCAGGACCGAGCCCGTCACATACATGTGGTGAGCCCACACCGCGACCGAGAGAGCGGCGATGGCGATCGTCGCGTAGACGAGGGTCTTGTATCCGAAGATCGGCTTGCGGCTGAAGACCGGGAAGATCTCGGAGACGATACCGAAGAACGGCAGCGCGATGATGTACACCTCGGGGTGACCGAAGAACCAGAACAGGTGCTGCCAGAGCAGAACGCCGCCGTTGGCCGGGTCGTAGATGTGAGCACCGAGGATGCGGTCGGCCGCCGCGGCGAAGATGGCTGCGGCAAGCACCGGGAACGCCATCAGGATCAGGAGGCTCGTGATGAGCGTGTTCCACGAGAAGATCGGCATGCGCCACATCGTCATACCGGGGGCACGCATCGTGATGATCGTGGTGATGAAGTTGACGGCACCGAGGATCGTTCCGAATCCGGAGATGCCGAGACCCACCATCCAGAGGTTTCCACCCGCACCCGGCGAGAACGATGCCCCTGCCAACGGCTGATAGGCGAACCACCCGAAGGATGCCGCGCCCTGCGGGGTGAGGAAGCCGGCCACCGCGATCGTGGAACCGAACAGGAAGAGCCAGAAGGCGAAGGCGTTCAGACGCGGGAAGGCGACGTCAGGGGCGCCGATCTGCAGGGGCAGGATCGCGTTGGCGAAGCCGGCGAACAGCGGCGTCGCGAACATCAGCAGCATGATCGTGCCGTGCATCGTGAACAGCTGGTTGTACTGCTCCTTGGTCGGGATGATCTGCATACCCGGCGCGAACAGCTCGGCACGGATGACGAGTGCCATCACACCGCCGAGGAGGAAGAACATCACCGACGCGATCAGGTACATGTACCCGATGGTCTTGTGGTCGGTGGAGGTGATCCACTTGACGACGATGTTGCCCTTCTGCTCGACGCGCGAGGAGCTCATGAGAGCGGCCTGGCGTGCGGGCAGAGTCTGGGGACGCGAGCGGGGAGACTCGTCGGTACGGGGAGCTTCTGTGGTCGACATGGCTTACTCCCCTCCTTCCTCGGTGTCGGTCTTCGGGGTGGTCCCCGGAAGGTTCGAGAGACGGTCGTAGGCGCCGGTGATGTCACCGGTGTTGCCCTGCTCCTCGAGCGACGCGAGGTAGGAGTCGTACTCGCTCTGCGAGACGACCTTCACGTTGAAGAGCATCATCGAGTGGTACTCACCGCAGAGCTCGGCGCACTTGCCGGCGTACTCGCCCTCACGGGTGGGGATGAACGACCAGGAGTTGTCCTTCCCGATGAACATGTCCTTCTTGTACAGGAAGTCGATGATCCAGAAGGAGTGGATGACGTCGCGCGACTGAAGGTTGATCGTGACCTTCTTGTCGACCGGCAGCACCAGCGTCGGCAGCTGCGCCTGATCGATGTTGCCGTCCTTGTCGGGCTGGGCCTGGATGCCCATGGTCCACACAGCGTCGGAGTTGTCCTTCTCGTCTCCGTCGTACTGGAAGTCCCACGCCCACTGCTTCGCGATGGCGGTGATCTCGACGTCGGGCTCGTCCCACTTGGCCTCGATCTCCGTCTGATCGCGAGCGGTGAAGAAGAACATGCCCAGAACCAGGATGAGCGGCACGATCGTGTAGAAGATCTCGATCGGCATGTTGTAGCGCATCTGCACCGGGAGACCGGTCTGGCCCTTGCGACGGCGGTAGGCGATCGCCGCCCAGGCCATCAGGCCCCAGGTGATGATGCCGACGGCGAGAAGCACGATCCACGAGTTGACCCAGAGCGACGAGACACGCTCGGTCTGGTTGGTGGCCGCGGGTCCACCCTCCACGAAGCCCGGAAGAAAGCCGTTCAGCTCGGTGGGAGAGCATCCCGCCAGGGCCAAGGCTGCCGCAACTCCCACAGGGAGGGCGGCCCAACGAAGGCTGCGTTTCGAGGGCACGATGCACCTTTCAGATCGCGAACAGAGCACACCCAAGTCTAGGGCAACCTCACACCTGATTCATGCCATCCACGCAGGTTGTGGAACCAGAACGGCCGCCGTCACCGATGGTGACGGCGGCCGAGTCGGCAGAGCGAGGATCAGTGGAAGCTGTCGCCGCAGGCGCAGCTGCCCGCTGCATTGGGGTTGTCGATCGTGAACCCCTGCTCGGAGATCGTGTCCTTGAAGTCGATCGCCGCACCGTCGAGGTACGGGACGCTCATGTTGTCGATGATCACCTCGACGCCGTCGAAGTCGACCGTCTCGTCGCCCTCGAGATAGCGCTCGTCGAAGTACAGCTGGTAGATCAGGCCCGAGCATCCGCCCGGCTGCACGGCGACACGCAGACGCAGGTCGTCGCGGCCTTCCTGCTCGAGGAGGTTCTTCACCTTCGTGGCAGCAGCGTCGGTCAGGGTGACGCCGTGTGCGCGGGTGGTCTCTGGGGAGAGTGTGGTGTCGCTCATGTCGCTCCTTGTGACGGGCCGCAGGTGCACGGCTTCTCGGATGATTCTACCGCCGCAGATGCTGTGAGGCTCAGAGTTCTGCGGCATTCATGCGAGCGAGCAGCAGCGCCTCGGTCGCGACCGCGTGGCGGAAGGTGTCGAGGTGCAGCGACTCATTCGGGCTGTGCGCGCGCGAATGCGGGTCCTCGACACCAGTGACGAGGATCTGTGCAGCGGGGAATTCCCGCACCAGGTCGGCGATGAACGGGATCGATCCACCCACGCCCAGGTCCACCGGAGGCACCCCGTACCCGTCGCGCATCGCGTCCCGGGTCAGCGCGACCGCCCAGCCGCTGGTGTCCACGAGGAAACCGTCGCCGAGGTCGACATCCGAGAAGGTGAGCTGGGCACCGAAAGGTGCGTGCGCGCGGAGGTGGCGCTCCAAGGCCTCGTATGCGTCCTGGCCGCTCTGGCCAGGAGCCACGCGAGCACTGATCACGACGGTGACTTCGGGGAGCAGCGTATTGGAGGCTGCCGCCACGCTGGTGGCGTCGATCCCGATCACCGTGACCGACGGCTTGTTCCAGATCCGGCTGAGGATGCTGCCGTCCCCGATGGGAGTAGTGCCGGGAAGGAGTCCTGCTTCGTCCCGCAGCGTCTCCTCGGTGTAGTCGGGGGTGGGGGCGTCGCGCTCGGTCATACCCTCGACCGCCACCGAGCCGTCGGCGTTCCACAGCGTGGACAGCAGCGTGACGGTCGCCATCATCGCGTCGGGCACGGCGCCGCCGAACATTCCGGAGTGCGAGGCGTGGTCCAGGGTGCGCACGCGCATCGTGAACCGGGCGTTGCCGCGGAGGGAGACGGTGAGACCGGGAGTCACGGAGTCCCAGTTGCCCGAGTCGGCCACGACGATGGCGTCGGCGCGAAGAGCATCCTTGTTGTCGGAGAGGAACTGGGCGAACGAACGGGACCCGTACTCCTCCTCCCCTTCGATGAACATCGCGATGCCGAGGTCGAGGTCATCGCCGAGCACCTCGCTCACCGCGCGGATCGAGGCGATATGCGACATGATGCCGGCCTTGTCGTCGGCCGCACCGCGCCCGTAGAGACGCCCGTCGCGCACCGTCGGCTCGAACGGCGGGGTCTCCCAGAGGGCATCGTCTCCCGGAGGCTGCACGTCGTGGTGCGCGTACAGAAGGATCGTGGGCTTGCCGTTGCGGGCGGCGCGCGTGGCGAGGACGGCCGGCTGCCCCT
>NZ_JAGYWT010000060.1:0-8709 GCF_019279095.1 Microbacterium sp. BF1
GGCTCGGTGCTCAGCTGGCGCGGCATCGTGGGCGACCGCGGCCGCTCGGTCGGCATCGACCACTTCGGCGCCTCCGCCGACTACAAGACCCTCTTCGAGAAGTTCGGCATCACCACCGAGGCCGTCATCGCGGCCGCCCGCGAGACCATCGCGGCCAACAGCACCAAGGAGAACGCATGAGCACCCCCACCGCACAGCTCGCCGCCGCCGGCGTCAGCATCTGGCTCGACGACCTCTCCCGCACGCGCATCGCCTCGGGCAACCTGGCCGATCTGATCTCGTCGCGCAACGTCGTGGGTGTCACGACCAACCCGACGATCTTCGCGAATGCGATCACCGACAAGAACGACACGTCGTACGACGCACAGGTCACCGAGCTCGCCGCCTCGGGCGCGACGGCGGAGGAAGCGGTCTTCGCCGCGACCACGCAGGACGTCGCGGCAGCCCTCGACGTGTTCCGCCCCGTCTGGGAAGCCTCGAACCACGTCGACGGCCGCGTCTCGATCGAGGTCTCCCCCGACCTCGCGCACGACACCGCGGGCACGGTCGCGCAGGCCAAGGAGCTGTGGGCCAAGGTCGACCGCCCGAACCTGCTCGTCAAGATCCCCGCGACCAAGGCCGGCCTTCCGGCCATCGCCGAGGCGATCGGGGCGGGGATCAGCGTCAACGTCACGCTGATCTTCAGCCTGGAACGCTACGCCGAGGTCATCGAGGCCTACCTCACCGGTCTCGAGACGGCGAAGGCCGCAGGCATCGACCTGTCGACCATCCACTCCGTCGCCTCGTTCTTCGTGTCGCGTGTCGACACCGAGACCGACAAGCGCCTCACCGCGATCGGCACGGATGCCGCCGAAGCGCTCAAGAGCAAGGCCGGTCTGGCCAACGCACGCCTCGCCTACGAGCTGTTCGAGAAGACCTTCGCCGGCGACCGCGCCACGGCGCTGCTCGACTCCGGTGCGAACCTGCAGCGTCCGCTGTGGGCGTCGACCGGTGTCAAGGACCCGGCCCTTCCCGACACCTTGTACGTCACCGAGCTCGTCGCCCAGGGCGTGGTCAACACGATGCCCGAGAAGACGCTCGAGGCGACGTTCGACCACGGCGTCGTCACGGGCGACACGATCACGGGCGGCTACGAAGAGGCACGAGCCGTGTTCGCCGGCCTCGCCGAGGTCGGGATCGACTTCGCCGATGTCACCCAGGTGCTGGAGGACGAGGGCGTCGCGAAGTTCATCGACTCCTGGCACGACCTGCTCACGCAGGTCGCCGAGGGTCTGGAGTCGCAGCGATGACGTTCTCGATCCACACGTCCGGTGCAGCACGCGCCGCGATCGATGAGACGGTGCCCAGCCTCGTCCACGATCTGGTCGCCTCTCGCATCACCGGCGGGGACGCGACGCTCTGGGGGCCGGCCGCCGAGGCTGAGGCATCCGTCCGGCTCGGATGGGTGGAAGCCGTGTCGATCTCGCGTCCGCTGGTCGCCGAGATCGTCGCGCTGCGCGCCGACCTCAACGCCAAGGGCGTCACGCGCGTCGTGCTCGCGGGCATGGGCGGATCCTCGCTCGCCCCCGAGGTCATCGCGCAGACCGCCGGAGTGCCGCTGACCATCCTCGACTCGACGGCACCGGGCCAGGTGCTCGCCGCTCTCGACGAGGGCCTCGCCGACACGGCGCTGGTGGTCTCCTCGAAGTCCGGCTCCACGGTCGAGACCGACTCGCAGCGTCGCACCTTCGAAGCGGCGTTCCGCGACCTGGGCATCGACCCCGTCGAGCGCATCGTCGTCGTCACCGATCCCGGCTCTCCGCTCGATGTCTCGGCCCGCGAGGCGGGATACCGCGTCTTCAACGCGGACCCCAACGTCGGCGGACGCTACTCGGCGCTCACCGCCTTCGGCCTCGTGCCGTCGGGGCTCGCCGGTGTCGACATCGACGAGCTGCTGGACGAGGCCGAGGCCTCGCTTCTGGAGGTCGCCGTCGACTCGGCAGACAACCCCGCCCTTCGTCTGGGCGCGGCGATCGCGGCGACGACACCCCGCCGCGACAAGCTCGGCCTCATCACCGACGGCACGCACATCAAGGGCCTCCCGGACTGGATCGAGCAGCTGATCGCCGAGTCCACCGGCAAGGAGGGCACCGGAATCCTCCCGGTCGTCCTGCTCCCGGTCTCCCCCGAGCTCGACCCCGTGCCCGCCGACCTGCAGATCGTGCGGCTGGTCGACGACGCCAACGAGTTCCACCTGCACGAGCGTCACGAGGGCGAGATCCTCGTCAGCGGGACGCTGGGCGCTCAGCTCATCGTGTGGGAGTACGCGACGGCGATCGCCGGTCACCTGCTCCACATCAACCCGTTCGATCAGCCCGATGTCGAATCGGCCAAGATCGCCGCGCGCGGGCTCCTCGACGCACGCCCGGAGCCGACGGCTCCCGCGTTCATCGAGAACGGCGTCGAGGTGCGGGTGTCCGACCCGGCTCTCGCCACCTCCGGCAGCGTCGAGGGCGTGCTCGATGCGCTCTGGGCCCAGCTCCCGGCAGACGGATACGTGTCGATCCAGGCCTACGTCAACCGTCTCGAGGTGCCGCAGCTCCAGGGCCTGCGCGAACTCGTCGCGGCGGACTCCGGACGACCCACGACCTTCGGATGGGGACCGCGGTTCCTGCACTCGACCGGCCAGTACCACAAGGGCGGGCCCGCGCAGGGCGTGTTCCTGCAGATCCTCGAGCGCACCGAGGTCGACCTCGAGATCCCGGACCGTCCGTTCACCTTCGGACAGCTCATCCAGGCGCAGGCCGCCGGTGACGCCGCCGTACTCGCCGAGCACGGCCGCCCCGTCGTGACGCTGACGATCACCGAGTCCTCCGACGACGTGCTCGCCCTCTTCGAAGCCGCACAGAAGTAACAGCAGGAGAATCCCCCACCGATGTCTGTTCCCATCTCGCGCGGGCACAACCCGCTGCGTGACCCCGATGACCGCCGTCTCAACAGGATCGCCGGGCCCAGCGCCCTCGTGATCTTCGGCGTCACCGGAGACCTCTCACGCAAGAAGCTGATGCCCGCGGTCTACGACCTCGCCAACCGCGGACTGCTCCCGCCCGGGTTCGCCCTGGTCGGATTCGCCCGCCGGGACTGGGAGGACCAGGACTTCGCGCAGGTCGTCTACGACGCCGTCAAGGAGCACGCGCGCACACCGTTCCGCGAGGAGACCTGGACCCAGCTGCTGCAGGGCATCCGCTTCGTCTCGGGCGAGTTCGACAATCCGGACTCCTTCCGCAAGCTCCGCGAGACCATCGAGAAGCTCGACGTCGAACGGGGGACGATGGGCAACCACGCGTTCTACCTGTCGATCCCGCCGAAGGACTTCCCGCTGGTTGCGAAGCAGCTCAAGGAGTCCGGTCTCGTCGGCGAGAACAGTGACGACGACGAGCGCTGGCGTCGCGTCGTGATCGAGAAGCCCTTCGGCCATGACCTCGAGTCGGCGCGGGCGCTCAATGCCGCGCTCGAGGTGGCCTTCCCGGCCGACTCGATCTTCCGCATCGACCACTACCTCGGCAAGGAGACGGTCCAGAACATCCTGGCGCTGCGCTTCGCGAACGAGCTGTACGAGCCGATCTGGAACCGCAACTACGTCGACCACGTGCAGATCACCATGGCCGAGGACATCGGCGTCGGCGGACGCGCGGGATACTACGACGGCATCGGTGCGGCCCGTGACGTGATCCAGAACCACCTGCTGCAGCTGTTGGCTCTCACCGCGATGGAAGAGCCGATCAGCCTCTCGGCTGAGCACCTGCGCGCCGAGAAGGAGAAGGTGCTCGCGGCGGTGCACGTGCCGGACGATCTCTCCCTCGCGACCGCTCGCGGTCAGTACGCGGGCGGGTGGCAGGGTGGCGAGAAGGTCACCGGCTTCCTGGAAGAAGAGGGGATGAACCCCGAGTCGACCACGGAGACGTACGCCGCGATCAAGCTCGAGATCGACACGCGCCGATGGGCGGACGTGCCGTTCTACCTGCGCACGGGCAAGCGTCTCGGACGCCGTGTGACCGAGATCGCCGTCGTCTTCAAGCGTGCACCTCAGCACCTCTTCGGGCGCGGAAACGCCTCGGAGCTCGGGCAGAACGCCCTCGTCATCCGCGTCCAGCCGGATGAGGGCGTCACGATCCGCTTCGGGTCGAAGGTTCCCGGCAGCGGCACGAACGTGCGCGACGTGACGATGGACTTCGGATACGGCCACGCCTTCACCGAGGCGAGCCCCGAGGCCTACGAGCGTCTGATCCTCGATGTCCTCTTGGGCGATCCGCCGCTGTTCCCGCGGCACGAGGAGGTCGAGCTCTCCTGGAAGATCCTCGACCCCGTGGAGAAGTACTGGGCAGCCGAAGGCGGCCCAGTCGAACAGTACGCGCCCGGCTCATGGGGACCGTCATCCGCTGACGACCTGCTGGCCCGCGATGGACGAGTCTGGAGACGCCCGTGATCATCGACCTTCCCGACACCACCGTGAGCCAGGTCGCGAAGCAGCTGGTCAAGGTCCGCGAAGAGGGTGGAGCCGTCGCCCTCGGCCGCGTGCTCACGCTCGTGATCGCTGCGCGCAACGGCGTCGCAGAAGCGGCTATCGACGCCGCGAACGACGCCTCACGAGAGCACCCGATGCGGGTCATCGTCATCACCACAGGTGAGGGCGAGTCACGCCTGGACGCGCAGATCCGCGTCGGTGGAGATGCCGGCGCCAGCGAAGTCGTGGTCCTTCGCGCCTTCGGAGACGCCGCCAGCAACGAGGAGAGCCTGATCACCGGCCTCCTGCTGCCCGATGCTCCCGTGGTCGCCTGGTGGCCGGAGGCGGCCCCCGTAGCGCCTGCGCAGTCACCGCTCGGCAAGATCGCTCAGCGACGTATCACCGATGCCGCCACCGCGAGCGATGTCCGCGACCGGCTCGCGCTCCTGGGCGAGACCCACGCCCCCGGCGACACCGATCTGTCGTGGACGCGTCTGACCCACTGGCGCGAGCAGCTCGCCGCTGTGCTCGACCAGCCGCCGTACGAGCAGATCACCGGCGTCGAGGTGCGCGGAGCCGCGGCCTCCCCGTCGACCGCGCTGCTGGCCGCCTGGCTGCAGATGGCGCTCGATGTTCCGGTGCGCTGGTCCTACGAAGACCCCGAGCACTGGGCGGAGGGCATCAAGTCGGTGCGCCTGACACGCGAGTCCGGCGACATCCTCCTGGAGCGCCCGACACCCGGCGTCGCCGTGCTCACGCAGCCGGGACAGCCGAACCACGACCTGCACCTGCCGCGACGCACTCTGCGCGAGTGCCTCGCAGAGGAGCTGCGTCGACTCGACCCGGACGTCCTGTACGGTCGAGTCATCACCGAGGGCTGGGAGAAGCTGGGTCCGCCCGAGACAGGAGAGTGACGTCGATGACGACATCGTCCGCAGAGAAGCGGGTCGTGGTGGAAGCCACGCCCGCAGCCCTCGCCACTCGAGTGGCCGACCGGTTCCTGACACGGGTGCGCGCGCGCACACGCAACGGTCGGATCGCGCACATCGCCCTCACGGGCGGTTCGATGGGCGGTGCGGTGCTGCGTGCGGCGTCCGAGCACCCGCGAGCGGCGGAGATCGACTGGTCGCTCGTGCACTTCTGGTGGGGTGACGAGAGATTCGTGCCGCGCGACGACGTCGATCGCAACTCGCTGCAGTCCCGACAGGCTCTCCTCGACCACATCCCTGTGCCCCAGGAGAACGTGCACGAGGTCGCCGGCCCTGACACCGGCTTGACCCTCGACGAGTCCGCGGCGGCGTACGCGGCGGACCTGGCGCGGTTCGGTACCGACGAGCATCCGTGGCCCTCTTTCGCCGTGTGCTTCCTCGGGGTCGGCCCCGACGGGCACATCGCCTCCCTCTTCCCGGATCGGGAGGAGGTCACTGTGACGGATGCCGCAGTCCTCGCCGTCCGCAACTCGCCGAAGCCGCCGCCCGAGCGTGTCACGCTGACCCGCCCGGTGCTCAACTCTTCGAAGCGGGTCTGGCTCGTGATGACGGGCGCCGACAAGGCTTCGGCTCTCGGCCTCGCTCTCGCGGGGGCGAGCTACTCGAGCGTGCCCGCCGCCGGCGCCAAGGGGCGCAAGCGCACGGTGTTCTTCGTGGATGAAGCCGCGGCCTCTGAGGTCTCGGTCGACCTGATCGATCAGGCCTACTGAGTCGGCGGCGCCACGCGCGGCCGACTCAGTTCGCTGTCGCTAGGGTCGCTCTGACGAACCGTCGTGCCACGGCGGCGTCTGCGGACGTCCCGAGCCGTCCGAGTGCTCCGGAGCACTCGTCGCGGCGGGCTGCGACGAGGAAGCCTCTCCAGGGCCGCCCTGCGAGGATCCGCCTGGCGTGCTGCCTCGCTGGATTCCCAGATCCTGGCTGTCGCTGAGCACCTGAGGGTGGTAGCGGGCGAGCCCGACCACGCCCCAGACGGCGATCCCTCCGGCGACGGCGAAGATCACGAGCACCCACCACGGAGCCGCAGAGGCTTCGCCCAGCACGACCATTCCGATGAGCACGGCGACGAGAGGGTCGACGACCGTGAGCCCGGCGATCACGAGGTCGGGCGGACCCGAGCTGTACGCGGTCTGCACGAAATATGCGCCGACAGCGGCCGCCGAGACGAGGGCGAGCACGCAGATCCCGGTGATCCATTCGAACTGACCGGCCTCGATGCGCTTGATGACGACCTTGGCCAAGGTGGCGACGAACCCGTAAAGGATTCCCGCGCCGATCACGTAGAACAGGGCGCGCATCCGGCGGCGCAGGATCAGCCAGCAGGCGCCGAGGACGATGATGACTACGAGCAGGAGCGCCAGGATCGTGAAGAGCTCACGGTCGGTGACCTCCTGCTCGGTCGCGTAGATCGCCGCGAAGAACACGAAGAGGAAGATGCCACCCACGCAGCACACGATGGCGGTCAGCGACTGCCGCGTCGGCGAGTGGCCGGAGATCCGCGCGTTCAGCAGCGTCGTGATCACGAGGGCGATCGCCCCGAGCGGCTGGACGACGATCAGCGGAGCCTGCACAAGGGCGGCGAGCTGACAGACCACGGCGAGTCCGAGCATCAGCGTGCCGATGAGCCACGACGGACGGGTCAGGAGGCGCTTGAGCTGATCGAGACTCAGGCCCGAGGCGCCGTTGGCACCGCTGAGGCGTTCGACCTTCTCGACGCCGCGGTGCTGGTACTGGGCGCCGAGGGACATGAAGACGGCGCCGGCGAGAGCGAGCGGGATGCCGAGCAGCAGCCCCGGGTTCTGGAACGCGCCGACGAGCTGATCGCCGACGTCCTCGACCGCGTTCATCCACACCCCAGCATTCACAGTACGACCCTACCTGGCGAGTGCCGCCGACTAGGGTTGTGACGTGGCTGTACTTCCGATTCGCATCATGGGCGACCCCGTCCTGCACTCCCCCGCTTCCCCCGTCGAAGAGATCACCGACGACGTCCGCGCCCTCGTCGCCGACATGTTCGAGACGATGGACACCGCCCCAGGGGTCGGCCTCGCCGCTCCGCAGGTCGGAGTGCCCCTGCGCATCTACACGTACGCCTATGTCGATGACGACGACCACCCCTGGCGCGGCGTTCTCATCAATCCCACACTCTGGATGGTGCCACTCGAACCGGGTGAACCCGACCCGGATCTCGAATCCGAGGGTTGCCTCTCGTTCCCCGGCGAGCGGTTCCCGCTGCGCCGGTCGGAGCGCGTCCACGTCACGGCCACCGACTTGGAAGGGCAGCCGGTCTCGATCGATGTCGACGGGTGGCGTGCCCGCATCATGCAGCACGAGTTCGATCACCTCGACGGCATCCTGTACGTCGATCGCCTGTCGGACAGCGACTGGAAGACCGCGCAGAAGATCGCCCGAAAGCGCGGGTGGGGTCGCCCCGGCGCGAGTTGGATGCCCGGCGTCGACGACCTCGAAGGCTGAGCGCTCCCAGCCGAACCACAGCATCCTTCGAGTTACGTCACAGACTCGCCGGGGGTTAGCGTGTTCGCGGCGGGGGCTTTTCGCATGCCTCCGCATCACGCTTCGGAGGGGAAACAGATCATGATGAAGATGCGCACTCGACGCGCCCTGATGCTCGCAGGATCGGCAGTGGCGCTCTCGGTCGCCCTCAGCGGGTGCAGCGCTCTCAATGGCATTCTCGGCGGCGGTTCCGGCGACGCCAACCGCGACGAGGAGAGCGGGCAGGTCACGGAGAGCTCGAACGTCGGCGTCTTCTCGGTGAAGCTGGGCGACTGCATGCTCGACACCGGTTCCGGCACGATGACCGAAGCCAACATCCTCCCCTGCACCGACCCGCACGACCAGGAGGTGTACTACGAGATCACGATGCCGGATGGCGAGTTCTCCGACACCGACATCGACGCGGCGACGCAGGAGTGCATCGGAGACGCGTACACGACGTTCGTGGGCGTGGCCTACCAGGACTCCGCATTCGATGTCACCACGCTCGTTCCCACCAAGGACTCGTGGGAGCGGAACAACGATCGCGTGATCCAGTGTGCTCGGGTTCACCGTAGGTGAGTAGATAGTGCTCGAGCGCTGAGCGGTAGACAACGCTGGAGCACTATCTACTCACCTACGGTGAACCCGAGCTGCCACCTTCCTGGTTGATGGTGGAGACCCTCACCCTCGGCCAGCTGAACAACGTAATCGACAACCTGCGCCTGCGCGCCGACCGGACTGCCG
>NZ_JAGYWT010000600.1:0-1409 GCF_019279095.1 Microbacterium sp. BF1
ACTCATCGCCCAAGTCTACGGTCACGCCGTAGGCCCTCGAACGCATCTTTCCCTGGAGGGTGCATGTCGGCGCTCGGCGATACCCTGACCGTGTGACCGATGCCCTCACTCCGACCCAGGCACGCCGCATCGCTCTGGCCGCGCAGGGCTTCACCCGCGCGCGGCCCGCATCGGTCGCGGGGCGCCACGTGCACCGGGTGATGGATCGTCTCGGTGTGCTGCAGATCGACTCCGTGAACGTGTTCGCACGATCCCATTACCTGCCGTTGTTCTCTCGGCTGGGCTCCTACGAGCCGGCCCTGCTCGACCGTGTCTTCCTCTCGCGCACGACCCATTACGTGGAATACCTCGCTCACGAGGCGACCTTCATCCCGATCGAGGACTGGCCGCTGTGGCGTTTTCGCATGGACGACTTCCGCCGACGCTGGGCGGGCGAAGAGTCCTGGATGTCGAGCAACGCGCGAACGCTGCAGTGGGTCCAGGACGAGCTGCGTGTGCGCGGGCCCTTGCGTCCCGCCGATCTCCGTGCCGATGCTCCCAGAGAACGCGGCACCTGGTGGGACTGGGACGACGTCAAGCTAGCCCTCGAACACCTGTGGCGAACCGGCGATGTCGCCATCAGCGGGCGCCGCGGGTTCGAGCGCACCTATGCGCTGGCCGAGCACGTCATCCCTGACGACATCCGTTCGCAAGAGGTCTCCCGCGCCGATGCCATCCGTGAGCTGACCCGTCGCGCGGCCCGATCGAGCGGCGTCGCGACGCAGTCCGACCTGGCCGACTACTACCGGATCCGCGACCGGGCCGCCGTCGCGCGCTCGATCACAGAGCTCGTCGACGCCGGCGAGCTGGAGCCCGTACAGGTGCGCGGCTGGGAACGCGGCGGGCGTCCACTCGCCGCCTGGCGGCATCGGGATGCGGTGCTGCCCCGCAAGGTCGACGCGGCGGCGATTCTGACGCCGTTCGACCCGGTGGTGTGGTTTCGGGATCGCGCACTCCGCGCGTTCGACCTCGACTACCGCATCGAGATCTACGTACCGGCAGAGAAGCGGCGGTTCGGCTACTACTCCTTGCCGGTCCTCGTGGGCGACCGCATCGTCGCGCGCGTCGATCTCAAGTCCGACCGCGCGACATCGACGCTGCAGGTGCAATCCGCCTGGTGGGAACCACAGGCTCACCCCGGCGATGCCGAGCAGATCGCTGCCGAGCTCCGACTCGCAGCGGCGTGGCAGGGACTGGAGCATGTCTCGGTGTCGAGGTGGGGTGACGCCACCGAAGCGCTGCATGTCAGGGGCTGGAGATCCAATCATGCCCACGTCTGACGTGGACGCTGAAACAGTGCGAGAGGTCGTCGGGTATGTGCACCAGATCGGATGGCAGCTGCGCCTAGGCGAGCACATCGAAGGCAAGCA
>NZ_JAGYWT010000601.1:0-1409 GCF_019279095.1 Microbacterium sp. BF1
TGTCCCGATAGTCCTGATGCCCGGGGCCTGCCCAGAGGATCGCATCGCCGTCGCCCACGAGTCCGACCGCGGTGACGATCGCGTTCTCGGGCGGCGAGGCCTCGTGGATCTCGGCATCCGGTCGTGCCTTGCGGGCGCCTTCGATGAGAGTCGCCCGGATGGAGGCGGGGTCCTCGAAGCGCGGGTGGTGATCGGTGACCACGAGGATGTCGCTGCCTTCGACAGCGGTGCGCGCCATGTCGAAGCGTTTGCTCGCATCGCGGTCGCCATCGGCACCGAACAGCATCAGCACCTTGCCCGGGGTCACTCGGCGGACGGCGGCGAGCGTCTTCTCGAATGCGTCGGGGGAGTGACCGAAATCGACGAACACGGCGGGGCCGGTCGCTCCGGAGACCAGCTGGGTGCGACCGGGGAGATAGGCGCGGATACCGCCGTCGCGGGTGAGCGCCTCGACGATGCGATCCCAGGCGTAGCCGCCTTCGAGCAGCATCACGATCGCCAGGGCCGCGTTCGCGGCCATGTGCGGCCCGATCACCGGGACCGTGGTCGTGAGGGAACCGGCGGGGCCGGTCATCGTGAACGTGGTGCCGGCTGCCCGCTCCTCGTCGATGACGACGACCCAGTCCGCGGCGGTCGCGGCCTCGGGGTCTGCGGCGATGGACGGAGTGCCCACCGTGACGACAGGGATCTCGGCACGGTCGACGACGATCGCCCCCGAGGGGGAATCGAGGCAGATGACGCCGCGCTCGGCACGATCGGGGCGGAACAGCGGCAGCTTCGCCTCGAAGTACTCGTCCATGTCGGCGTAGTCGTCGAGGTGGTCGTGGCTCAGGTTGGTGAAGCCGGCGACGTCGAACCGGATGCCGTCGACGCGGTGGCGTGAGAGCGCCTGCGCGCTGACCTCGACGGCGACGGCTTCGACCGCGCGTTCGCGCATGAGCGCCAGCAGTGCGTGCATCTCGGAGGCTTCGGGGGTGGTCAGCCTCGAGACGATGACCTCGCCGGCGATATGACGTTCGGCGGTGGAGGAGAGTCCGGTGACGACGCCGATCTGATCCAGGATGCCTTCGAGCAGGTGGGAGACGCTGGTCTTGCCGTTGGTTCCGGTGGTCGCGAACAGCAACGGGAGCGGGTCGCCTGCTCCGGTGCCGTAGACCCACGCGCTGAGGTCGCCGAGCACAGCGCGAGGGTCATCGACCACGAGGATCGGGAGTCCCGCCGCTTCTGCGATCTCCGCGCCGGCCTCGTCCGTGATGACGGCGACGGCGCCCTTCTCGGCGGCGGTGACGGCGAAGTCCGCACCGTGCCGATTGACGCCCTGGATCGCGACGAACGCCTCGCCGGGGCGGAGATCCGCCGTCGCGAGGGTGATGCCGGTGAGGGCGATCCCGTCGACGTCACCGCGAACG
>NZ_JAGYWT010000602.1:0-1408 GCF_019279095.1 Microbacterium sp. BF1
CGTTAGGCTCTATCCGGCAACGTCGAGAAAGGGCCAACGATGCCCTCTCGTCTGCGTTTCATGCGGCTGCGTCCGCAGGAGGCCGCGCTCATCGCGATCACCGCGGTCTGGGGCAGCACGTTCCTGCTGGTGCACTGGGCGATGGAGCACGCGGGTCCCTGGTTCTTCGTCGGCATCCGATTCCTCATCGCAGGGCTCATCAGCGTCGTGATCTTCCGCCGCGTGCTGCACGGCATCCGCTGGCGCGACGTCGGCGCGGGCGTCGCGATCGGAGTGATGATCTACCTCGGCTACGGTCTGCAGACGCTGGGGCTGCAGAGCATCGACAGCAGCACCTCGGCCTTCATCACCGCGATGTACGTGCCGCTGGTGCCGCTCGCGCAGTGGGCCGTGTTCCGCAAGCGTCCGCCCGCCATGGCGTTCATCGGCGCGGGGCTGGCCTTCGTCGGGCTGCTGTTCATCGCGGGACCCGACGCCTTCGCGCTGACGCTCGGCGCCGGCGAGATCGCGACCATGATCAGCACCGTGCCGATCGCCGCGGAGATCATCCTGATCAGCCTCTTCGCGGGGAAGATCGATCTCGGACGCATCACCGTCGTGCAGCTGCTGACCGCGGGAGTGCTGGGGCTGCTCACGATGCCGGTGGTGGGCGAGGGCGTGCCGGAGTTCTCCTGGGTCTGGGTCGGCTGCGCGGTCGGGCTGGGGGCGGCGAGCTGTCTGATCCAGCTGACCATGAACTGGGCGCAGAAGTCGGTGTCACCCACCCGCGCGACCATCATCTACGCCGGAGAGCCGGTGTGGGCAGGGGTCATCGGACGCATCGCCGGTGAACGCCTGCCCGCGACCGCACTCATCGGCGGGGCGCTCGTCGTGCTCGGGATCCTCGCGAGCGAGCTGAAGCTCGTCCGGCGACGCGCGAAGCAGGAAGCACCCCCGGAGGTCAGAGCGTGAGCAGCACCTTGGTCGCCCGGCGCTCGTCCATCGCCCGGTAGCCCTCCGCGGCCTCCTCCAACGGAAGGGTCAGGTCGAAGACCTTGCCCGGGTCGATCTTCCGGTCCCAGATGAGCTGGATCAGCTCGGGGAGGAAGCGGCGCACCGGCGCAGGACCGCCGTGCAGGTGCACGCCGGAGAAGAACAGCTCGTCGCCCGGCAGCGCCACGTCGTGGGAGACGCCGACGTAGCCGACATGGCCGCCGGGGCGGGTGGAGCGGATCGCCTGCATCATGGACTCCTGCGTGCCGACCGCCTCGATCACCGAGTGCGCGCCGAGGCCGTTCGTGAGCTCCTTGATGCGCGCGACACCCGCGTCTCCACGCTCGGAGACGATGTCGGTCGCGCCGAACTCGCGCACCAGCGCCTGCCGATCGGCGTGCCGACTCATCGCGATGATGCGCTCGGCGCCGAGCTC
>NZ_JAGYWT010000603.1:0-1404 GCF_019279095.1 Microbacterium sp. BF1
CCATGGTCGGGCACCTCGTGCTGGATGCCACGCCCTCCAAGCTCGGCCCCGCGATCGCGAAGCTGCGCAAGAGCGGCAACCGCCTGAACCTCAACCTCCTCGGCGAGGCCGTGCTCGGCGAGCGCGAAGCGGGGCACCGTCTGCAGGGCACCCGCGACTTCCTCGCCCGCGACGACGTCGACTACGTCTCGATCAAGGTGTCCAGCGTCGTGAGCCAGCTGTCGATGTGGTCGTTCGACGAGGCAGTGGCCGATGTCGTCGAGAAGCTCACGCCTCTCTACGAGCTCGCCGCCCGTGCCGAAGCCCGGGGCAAGGCGAAGTTCATCAACCTCGACATGGAGGAGTACCGCGACCTCGACCTGACGATCGCGGCCTTCACGAGCATCCTCGACCAGCCCGGCCTGGAGAACCTCGAAGCCGGCATCGTGCTGCAGGCCTACCTCCCCGACGCCCTCGGCGCCATGCAGCACCTGCAGGAGTGGGCCGCCGCCCGCCGTGCGAAGGGCGGAGCCCCGATCAAGGTGCGCGTGGTCAAGGGCGCGAACCTCGCGATGGAAGAGGTCGACTCGAAGGTGCACGGCTGGCCGCTCGCGACCTACGGCACCAAGCAGGACTCCGATACGAACTACAAGCGCGTGCTGGACTGGGCGATGACGCCCGAGCGGCTCGACGCCGTGCGCATCGGCGTCGCGGGTCACAACCTGTTCGACATCGCCTACACCTGGCTGCTCGCGCAGGCGCGCGGTGTGGCCGACCCGACCGGTGCCGACCCCCTCGTCGAGTACGAGATGCTGCTGGGTATGGCGACGGGTCAGGCCGAGGCGGTCCGCAAGGATGTCGGACGCCTGCTGCTGTACACACCGGTGGTGAACCCGGCCGAGTTCGACGTCGCGATCGCGTACCTCGTGCGCCGCCTCGAGGAGAACGCCAGCCCCGAGAACTTCATGTCCGCGGTGTTCGAGCTGGCCTCGAACCCGACCCTGCTCACCCGCGAACGGGAGCGCTTCGAGCGCTCGCTGGCCGCGCTCGCGACCGATGAGGCGGGATTCGTCCCCGGCCCCCACCGCGTGCAGGACCGTACCGTCGAGGCGCGCTCCGGAACCACCACCGGCTTCGAGAACCAGGCTGACACCGACCCCGCCATCGCCGCGAACCGCGCCTGGGGTCGTGAGATCCTGAGCCGCTCGGTCGGCTCGACGCTCGGTCTCGACACCATCGCGCTCGCCAAGGTCGACACGGATGCTGAGCTCGACGGCATCTTCGCCGCAGCGACCGCATGAGCAAGGAAGTGTTCGATCATGATGTCGGTCTTCTGAGCAATGGCGTGCTCGTTGCCCTCGACATAGGCGCGAAGTTTCTTCGAGGCGCGCTTCGCATCGAACTCGGGATCGTCCTCCACGGTCT
>NZ_JAGYWT010000604.1:0-1403 GCF_019279095.1 Microbacterium sp. BF1
TCTACTCCACGACGGGCCCGATGACGTGGAGTAGATGTTCGCCACCACGAGGTACGTACCGGCCGTCGGCGACGGGATCGTGACCTGCTCGTCCGCCGAGCCGGTCGCCGAGCGCCAGCGCTGGTAGTACTGCAGGTCGTCCGGGCTCACCACCCGGTACACGGTGAGGTCGAGGTCGCTGCCCTTGTCGTCGGACGAGTCGAGGTCGAACCTCGACAGCGTCGTCCCCTCGGGCACGTTCACGATCCACGACACGTCCTTGTTCGCGTCGCCCGACTTCTCGTCTCCCGAGTGACCGTCGACGGGGTTGTCCGCGTCGGCGAGCAGCTCGAATGGCGTCAGACCCGAGAGTCCGAGTGCCAGATCACCGGTGAGGCCGGGGGTGATGTCCACCGTGGTGCTGCCGTCGACGCCGGTGCCCGTGACCTCCGCCGGAGCGTCGGCCGTGACCGGGAACAGCGCGATCGGCGACCGCACCGAGTTCTTCGCACTCGTCCAGGTCAGCGAGCCGGTGGCCCACTGCTCCACGGGGGCGCTGGCGTTGTCGAACGTGACCGTGAAGGTCTTCGTCTGGCCGGGGCGGTCGAACTTGAGCTGCTGAGGTGTGACTTTGATGTTCACTCCCGGCACCGAGGCCTTGGCGGTGAAGGTGCCCTTCTCGGTCGAGGTGACCGTGCGGGTGACGGTCTGCGCGCTGGTCAGCGAGCCGATCGAGATCGACGCCTGGTTCAGATCGCTGCCGTCGATCGGGTCGATGCCGGGGAAGTCCGACAGCCCCTTCCCGTCGAGGAACGCCGCCCAGTCCTTGACCCCGTTGAGGTAGAGCAGACCCGGGTTCAGGTACCGCTTCGGATCGACCTGCCCCGCACCCTGCTCGAACGGGTTCTTGTTCTTCGATCCGTCGGGCAGCACCGTGTCGTAGGCGGTGGTCATCATCGCCGACTTGATCTCAGCCGGCGTCGCCTTGGGACGCTCGCCGAGGTACAGAGCCGCGAGACCTGCGACGTGCGGAGAGGCCATCGACGTGCCGGAGAGGATGCCGAAGGTCGGCTTCTCGCCCGGTGCGTTCTCGGTCGCCGCGAGGATCGCGACACCGGGAGCCGCGACGTCCGGCTTCATGACATCGCTGCCGTCGGCCAGCATCGGTCCGCGGCTCGAGAATCCCGCGATCTGCGGCGTCGGGGTGGTCACGCCCGTGGTGTTCTCACCGACGAGGGTGATCGGACGGTCCACGCCGCCCTGCACGTACGCGAGCACGGCGGCGGGCAACTTCAAGGACGGCACCTACGTCTACTTCGACAAGTCGGACGGCGGGCAGTTCCAGGCAGCGATGGTCGAGGGCCAGGACTGGGACAAGAGCGACTACTCGTCGAAGCTCATCGGCGGACAGTACTTCTACGCCG
>NZ_JAGYWT010000605.1:0-1402 GCF_019279095.1 Microbacterium sp. BF1
GCCCCGTTCTCGTCGCCGACGACGAGAACCGCGAGAACGAGGGCGACGTCATCCTGTCGGCAGAGCTCGCGACGCCGGAGTGGGTGGCCTGGACGGTGCGCTGGTCGTCGGGATTCATCTGCGCTCCGATGCCGGCCGACCTCGCCGACCATCTGAACCTTCCGCCGATGGTGGCCGCCAGCGAAGACGCCCGCTCGACCGCGTACACCGTGAGCGTCGATGCCGCCCAGGGCGTCACCACCGGCATCAGCGCCCACGATCGCGCGCACACCCTGAACGTGCTGTCGAACCCGGAGTCGACGTCGACGAGCATCATCCGCCCGGGGCACGTGCTGCCGCTGAGGGCTGTCGACGGCGGCGTGCGCGAGCGCAGCGGCCACACCGAGGCCGCCGTCGAGCTCATGAAGCTCGCCGGACTCCGACCCGTCGGCGCGATCGCCGAGGTCGTCGCGGAGGACGGCAGCATGATGCGCCTTCCCGGGCTGATCGAACTCGGTGCCCGTGACGGCGTGCCGGTGATCACCATCGAGCAGCTCATCGCTCACCTCAACGAGATCGACCCGGACGGAGCGACCCCGAGCGCGCACCGGGGCCGCCGGGTGAGTCTGCGTGCCGACGCCACGGTGCCCACCACGCACGGCACCTTCCGCTTCCTGGCCTACAAGGACCGCGTCACCGGCACCGACCACATCGCGGTCGTCTCGGGCGAGCTCAGTGAGACCGCGCTGGTGCGCGTGCACTCGGAGTGCCTGACCGGCGAGGCGTTCGGCTCGCTGAAATGCGAGTGCGGCCCCCAGCTCGACTCCGCGCTCGACGCGATCGAGAAAGAGGGCGGGATCGTGATCTACATGCGCGGGCACGAGGGGCGCGGGATCGGCCTCATCAACAAGCTGCGCGCGTACAGCCTGCAGGAGGAGGGCCTCGACACGGTCGATGCCAACCTCGCGCTGGGGCTGCCCGCCGACGCCCGCGACTACGCCGCGGCCGCCGGCATCCTCTCCGACCTGGGCGTGTCGAAGGTGCGTCTGCTGACGAACAACACCGACAAGGTCGCGCAGCTGCGTGAGCTCGGCCTCGACGTGATCGAGCAGGTGCCGCTGATCGTCGGAGTGGGACCCAACAACCATCAGTACCTGGAGACCAAGCGTGACCGCATGGGTCACATCATCGGCGAAGCGGAACTCGCAGAGGCGCTCGCCCACGGAGAGGACGACGAATGAGCGGCGCAGGAGCACCCGAGACCGGCAACATCGACGGACGAGGACTGAACGTCGTGTTGGCGACGTCGACTATCGACTGGCGATTGACTAGGGCGTGTCTCCCATATCGCTGGTGAGGCTCACGGCAGTCTTGTTGTGTGAGGTCTGATTCGCGGTTGAGGGTGTTCACGGACGAGCAATGG
>NZ_JAGYWT010000606.1:0-1400 GCF_019279095.1 Microbacterium sp. BF1
CGAGACGGATCAGCGGCCCTCGCAGTAGACGACCGCGCAGGAGACGACGAAGGGGCCGCATCTTTCGATGCGACCCCTTCGGCGGTGATCAGCGGCTCTCGATGCCGCGGATCTGCGGAGTGTGGAAATGTCTCTCCGCGGGTGAGGGGTTCCTCGATTCGCTGCGCCGGGTCGCCGATGTGGGGTCGGGTGAGCTCACCGCCGAGCTGCGCCAGGTGGTGCTCGCGGTCGGCACCGGATCCCCCTTGGCCGATGCGCTGAACGAGATGGCGCGACGGCTGCAGCTTCCCGGACTGTCTCGCGTCGTCGACCAGGTGATCGCTGCGCTCGAGCACGGTGCCCCGCTCGCCGCCGTCCTGCATGCACAGGCGGGCGATGCACGCGAAGACGCGAAGCGCGTACTGATCGAGCAGGCGGGACGCAAAGAGATCCTGATGCTCCTCCCGCTCGTCTTCCTGATCCTTCCGCTCTCGGTGCTCTTCGCCGTGTATCCGGGACTCTTCATCCTCCGGCTCGGCATCGGCTGACCGCCCGACGAAAGGACCACCATGACCGCACGAACACAGGAGCACCGGCGACGCCCTTGGCATGACGTCACGACCCGGTTCCGCGCCTTCATCGACGACGAAGCGGGTGACGTTCCCGGATGGGTGCTCGTCACGTTGATGACCGCGGGCTTGGTGGTGCTGATCTGGGCCGTCGCCGGTCCCGCTCTGACCTCGCTGTTCGAGCAGGCGATCCAGAGGGTCTCGGGGCTCTGACATGGACGACCGGAGTGGTTGCGCGGATGATCGTGGCTCCAGCCCGGTGGAGTTCGTGCTCGTCGGAACGCTCCTCACCGCCCTCACGCTCGCTGTGCTGCAGCTCGCGTTCGCGGTGTACGTGCGCAACGTGGTGCACGACGCCGCCGTCGAAGGCGCCTACCACGCGGCTCTCGCCGATACGACCCCGGAGGAGGGCATCGAACGCACCAGAGATGTCATCTCCCGCGCGGTCGGCGCGGACTACGCCGAGGACATCCAAATCGGCGTCTCCGGCGCCCCGCCCTACGAGACGGTCGACGTCCGGGTCCGCACGACGTTTCCGCTGCTCGGACTGATCGGCCTTCCCCTCGCGATGGAGGTGGAGGCTCATGCACCTGCCGAGACTTTCGGGGAAGAATGACGAGGGATCGGCCGCCCTGGAGTTCATCGCGGTGGGGGTGATCCTTCTGGTGCCGCTGATCTATCTCGTCATCGCGCTCGGAGCGATCCAGGAGCAGACCTTCGGGGCACGGAAGCGTCATCGGCGCTCTGCTGCTGATGGGCATCATCTCCGTCGGTTTCGGCCTCGCGGCACTGATCCCCTCCTGACACCGGCGCGGCGCGGTAAGGTGGATGACATGGACCTCATGGCGCTCG
>NZ_JAGYWT010000607.1:0-1385 GCF_019279095.1 Microbacterium sp. BF1
CTCCCGGCGGTGATGCCACCGTCCGCTCCTCGCTTTTCACACCGGACGGCAGCGACGTCGTCGTGGACTGGCACGGCACGCATCTGCGCGTGCGCACCCACGGCAGCCGGCACCGGGTCGGAGACGCCGTCTCCGTCCACATCACGGATGCGGTGGTCTACCCGCAGGCTGCGCAAGACGCGCCCGAGCGCGAGGCGGTGATGTCGCCATGACCCTCGCACTGGTCAGGCACGGACGCACCGCATGGAACCGCGAGCGCAGAATGCAGGGGCAGTCCGACATCGCTCTCGATCCGGTCGGCGAAGCCCAAGCCGAAGCGGCCGGTCGTCTGCTGGCGACGGCGGTCTGGACACGGATCGTCTCGTCGCCGCTGCGACGTGCCTCGCAGTCGGCCGAGATCATCCGTAGGCACATGCCCCATGCAGAGTACCGCGTGCATGACGGCCTCGTCGAACGTCACTACGGTGAGGCCGACGGTCTGCAGGTCACCGAAGCGTGGGAGCGGTGGCCCGACCAGGACTATCCCGGCGCAGAATCCGTCGCTGCCACCGCCGACCGCGCCGCCAGCGCGCTGAGAGAGCTTCTCCGCGACGACGTGGACACCGTCGTCGTCGCTCACGGGACCCTGTTGCGGCTCGGCATCGAAGCCGTGACGGGGCACCAGTGCTCACGGCTTTCGAACGGAGACGTCGTGTTGCTCGAGGGGAGTGAAGCTCTCGGATACACCGCACGGTGGTTGACGGAGTAGCCCCCCGCACCACGGAGCACGAACGAGAGAAGCCGCCTGGAATCAGGCGGCTTCTCTCGTGATGAAGAACTTCATGTACGGAATCACGGGTGTGACTCGTACAACCTTTGTGCCCCCGACAGGAGTCGAACCTGCGACCTACGGTACCGGAAACCGGCGCTCTATCCACTGAGCTACGGAGGCGTACCGATCGACAATATCACTCGTCGGGGGTGGACTCCGACCCACCGGCCTCGGTGACCGGGGCGGTGCGCAGTTCATCGAGGGCGGCGGCGAGTCTCTCCGCCAGGTAGCGGTGCCCGTTCGTGGAGGGATGCTTGCGCCCCACCTCCACGTCGATCACGTCGAGGTAGTTCTGTGCGGTGATCCACTCCTGGGCGATGGGGGAGATGTACCACCAGCCGCGTGCGGCGGCGAGCGCGGAGAGATCGGTGTCGATGCGTGCGGTGGCCGCTCCGACGGGGAGCTCGTGCGGAGCGGGACCGAGCACACGATCGTCGCCTCCGGGTACGTGGCGGCCAACGTGTCCCACGCGGCGTTCACGGCGTCGCGGTAGCCGGCGACGCCCTGTGCACGGTCGTTGATCGATCCCTGGATGATGACCAGGTCGGGCGTGGCGGACGGGTCGAGCGCCGCG
>NZ_JAGYWT010000608.1:0-1380 GCF_019279095.1 Microbacterium sp. BF1
GCGGCCGCCCAGGAGCGCGGCCTCATCGTCAACGCCGCCAACCCCGAGACGGTCCGCATCGCGCCGGCCCTCACGATCGGCGACACCGAGCTCGCCGAGTTCCGCGAGCTGTTCACGGCCGCTCTCGCCGACGTCCAGGCCTCTGTTGCCGGAAAGGTATCCGCATGACCCGCCACCTGCTGCGTGACGACGATCTGACCCCCGCCGAGCAGGCCGAGATCCTCGATCTCGCCATCGAGCTGAAGAAGGATCGGTGGGCCGACAAGAGCCTCGCCGGTCCCCAGACGGTCGCGGTCATCTTCGACAAGTCCTCCACGCGCACCCGCGTCTCGTTCGCGGTGGGCATCGCCGATCTCGGCGGTTCGCCGCTGATCATCTCGACCGCGAGCAGCCAGCTCGGCGGCAAGGAGACGCCGTCCGACACCGCGCGCGTGCTCGAGCGCCAGGTCGCCGCCATCGTGTGGCGCACCTACGCGCAGTCCGGGCTCGAGGAGATGGCCGAAGGCACTCGGGTGCCGGTCATCAACGCGCTCTCCGACGACTTCCACCCCTGCCAGCTGCTCGCCGACCTGCTCACCATCCGTGAGCACAAGGGCGACCTGAAGGGGCTCACGCTCACCTTCCTCGGTGATGGGCAGAGCAACATGGCGCACTCGTACGCCCTCGCCGGGGTCACGGCGGGAATGCACGTGCGGATCGCCTCACCGGAGGACTACGCCCCTCGCGCCGATGTCATCGAGGCGGCCGATCGCCGTGCCGCCGAGACCGGTGGTTCGATCACCCTCTACACCGACCCGGTCGAGGCTGCGGCCGGTGCCGACGTCGTCGTGACCGACACCTGGGTCTCGATGGGCAAGGAAGAGGAGAAGATCGCGCGCATCCGCGATCTGGGCGGCTACAAGGTCACCCCCGAGACGATGGCCCTGGCCGACCCCGAGGCGATCTTCATCCACTGCCTCCCCGCCGACCGCGGCTACGAGGTCGACTCCAGCGTGATCGACGGTCCGCAGAGCGTGGTGTGGGACGAGGCGGAGAACCGGCTGCACGCGCAGAAGGCGCTCCTGGTCTGGCTTCTCGGCAAGAAGGACGCGTGATGAGCGATTCGACGCACGAAGGAACCAACGAGGGCGCGCTCTGGGGCGCCCGCTTCGCCACGGGCCCCTCGCCCGAGCTGGTGGAGCTGAGTCGCTCCACGCATTTCGACTGGATCCTCGCGCCGTACGACATCGCCGGTTCGCATGCTCACGCCACCGCGCTCGCCGCGGCCGGGTACCTCGAACCCGATGAGGCGCAGCGGATGCACGAGGGCCTGGATGCCGTGGCGCGCAAGGTCGCCGACGGCACCCTGCGCCCTGTGCCGACGGATGAGGACGTGCACGG
>NZ_JAGYWT010000609.1:0-1380 GCF_019279095.1 Microbacterium sp. BF1
GCCCGGCGAGGATCCGGATGAGGCGATCGTGCGGGAGCTGCAGGAAGAGATCGGTGCGCGCGTCCGCGTCACCGGAATCGTCGGCGCCTACGGTGGGGAATCGCTCGTCGAGACGTACGACACGCGATCGCCATTCGGGTACGTCACGACTCGACGGCCGTGACCGCCTCGACCTGGCGAGACCAGTACATGTCGGGCTTCCGCACCCTCGGTCGCAGTCAGTCCTTCCGCGCGCTGCTGGGCACATTCGTGCTGCAGGCGCTCGCGACAGGAACCATGCTCGCCGGCGCGCAGTACGTCGCGACCTGGGTGCTGCGGTCGGAGGATGCGGTGACCTTCGTCTTCGTCGCGCTGGTGGGACCGGCGCTGCTGGCCACCCCTGGGTGGACGGTCATCGCGCGACGGGTCGGCAAGGAGCGGGCCTTCGCGATGGCCAGCCTCCTGTTCACGGCGGCAGCGGCATCACTCGTCTTCGCGGTGTGGTCGCCAGGTGCGTGGATCGACGCATCCGTCGCCGTGGCCGGCATCGCCTATGCAGGCCTGCAGTCGTTGCCGATGGCGATGCTCCCCGACGTGATCTCCCACGACGAGCGCACGAGCGGGCCCGGGCAGGCCGGCACCTTCACCGGCATCTGGACCGCGGGCGAGACAGTCGGCTTCGCACTCGGAGCGACCGCGGTGTCGCTGACGCTCGCGGCGACCGGGTACATCTCGACCGTCGCCGGCACCACCGTCGAGCAGCCCGAGGCGGCGATCACGGGTATTGTCCTCAGCTTCAGCATCCTGCCCGCCGTGCTGATGGGCGCCAGCCTGCTGACGCTGCGCCGGTACCGCCTGCGTCGCGCGGACATCGATGCCGTCGCCGACTCCGACGCCTAAGCTGGGATCCCGTCCGAAGGAGACGTCGATGACTTCTGCGAGCACAACCGCCACCTCCGCCACGCCATCGAAGCGTGCGCCGAAGAGCGGGGCCCCGACGCTGGGCGAAGCCGAACGAGAGCGCCTCGACTCCGCTGTCGACGCCCTCCAGACCGGAGCCCGCACCTGGTCGGCCCTCACGGTCGCCCAGCGGGTCACGCTGCTGCGCGCGGTGCGCACGAGTGTCGCCGCGACCGCGGAAGACTGGGCAACCACGGCCGCGGCCTCGAAGGGCCTCGATGCCCGTCATCCGCTGCGCGGCGAGGAGTGGCTCAGTGGGCCGTACAGCGTGCTGGGTGCGCTCGACGCCTACATCGAGACCCTGTCTCGTCTGGCGAAGGGCGCGAACCCCCTCGACGGGATCACGCTCGACCGCGCCCCGGGAGGGCGCACTCGCGTGCACGCCTTCCCGCTGACCGGAATCGATTCCTTCCTCCTTTCGGGTTTCACGGGCGAGGTCTG
>NZ_JAGYWT010000061.1:0-8663 GCF_019279095.1 Microbacterium sp. BF1
TTCCACACCTCGAAACCTGCCGCATCCCACAGCCCCGCCTCGACCGCGACACCTCGTTTCAGCAGCAGCGCGGCCACCTCGTCGGCGCCGGCCTCGTGCCAGTTGACCGACGCGTGATCAGGCAGCTCCGTCCACGTCTCGATGGCCGCGAGACGACGCTCGACATCGGGCTCGGCCCACGCTCCCGTGGTCACACCGACCGGCACGCCAGGGCTCGCGGAGCGCACCGCCCGCACCCACCGTGCGACATCGTCGGCGGCGAGACTGTCGCGCCCCGTGGCATCTTTCGGGTGCACGTGCACCTCGTGCGCGCCCGCCGCCACAGCCCTGGCGGCGTCGTCGGCCACGACCGAGGCATCCGCGCTCAGCCATGGATGCCCGACCGCATCACGGGCGCCGTTGACGCATGCCTGCAACAGCATGCGTCGCTCGGGCACGGGAACCTGATCGGCACCAGAAGTCGCGGTCATCGGCCGATCAGCTCACGCGGGTGCAGATCGTAGGAGAAGGAGTCGACCGAAGGGCCCTCGTCGCTGCGCACCGTGTGCTCGACCTGACGCGCGACCGCGGCACTGCGACCCACCTTCACCGCCTCGGCCTCGCTCAGGAAGCTGCTGCCCAACGTCTGCGATTCACCCTCGATGCGGTTGAACCAGATGCCGTTGCGGTGGAACGTCTCGATGTCGCCTGCAGCCATGGGGATCCCTTCTCTTGTCTCCCTTTCTACGTCAGGCCACCGACATCGAGGAGACCCTTGACAGCCTCGACGCCAGGGTTCGAGAGCGCAGGATGTCAGGCCGCGAGACCGGCCCGACGCACGGCAGCGCCCATCGCCGCGAACGCCTCGTCGAGCACCGGACGAGGAGTCGCGAACACGACCCGCGCATGGCCCTCCGCACCGCGCCCGAGCAGGCGTCCCTCTGTCAGCACGACCCCGGCCTGCTCACGGAAGAACGCTGCCGGAGGGCCCGGGATCCCCAGCGCAGACGTGTCGATCCACCCGATGTATGTCGCCTCGGGCACGCGATACACGGCCCCGGGAAGATGCTCGTCCACCAGCGATGCGAGCTGCCGCCGCGCCCCGTCGAGGTACTCGATCACGTCCGCCAGCCAGGGCTTACCCGACCGATACGCCGCCGTCGAGGCGACGACGCCGAGGGTGGCCGCGCCGTGCTGCACCGCGAACCCGAACCGCGTGTACAGCTGCTGATCCGCATCGTTCGAGGTGATCAGCTGCGCGGTCTTCAACCCCGGGATGTTCCACGCCTTCGATGCGCTCGTCCCCGTGACCGTATGCGCGGCAGCAGCCTGCGACACCGACGCGTAGGGCACGAACGGCGCCCCGTCGTAGCGCAGCGGGGCGTGGATCTCATCCGCGAACACCCGCCCGCCGTGCCGCTCCACGATCTGAGCGATCGCCTCGAGCTCCTCCCGACCGACGATCGTTCCGGTGGGGTTGTGCGGGTTGCAGAGCACGAGTGTCCGCGCCCCCGCGGCGAAGGCCTCGTCGATGCGCTGCAGGTCGTGCTGCCAGCGCCCGTCGACCTCGACACCCGGCACCTCGATCACCGGATGCCCGATCGCCGGCAGGTATGTCAGGAACGGCATGTACGCAGGAGTCGGCACGATCACGGGCGAACCCGCCGGCGCATACTCCTGCACCGCGACCCCGAGAGCCGCCATCACATCCGACACCGGATGCACCCGCTCCGGGTCGACCACCCAGCCGTACTCGTCGCGCATCCACTCGGCCGTCGCCTCTCCCAGCCCCGTCGCCTGCGGGGGCGAGAGGTAGCCGAGGTTCTCGCCGTCGATCGCCCGATGCAGCGCCTCCGCGATCTCGGGAGCGACCCCGAAGTCCATCTCCGCCACCCACGCCCCGATGTGGCCGGGATGCAGACTCCACTTACGACTCTGCGGCCGATCGAGGAAGAGACGGGTACGGGCATCGAACGGATGCGACGCGTGCGAGGAGCGGTCCGCGGTCATGATCTGGGGTTCCCGCCGGTTCAGCCGACGGCGTCGGTACAGGAGGGGCGCAGGGCGCGGATCTCGGACACGGGAAACTCCATTCACAGCGGGGTCCGACCAATCTACGGACGGCCCCGCGCCGTCGCATTTCACGTTTCCGTGCGTGACGGCGCTTCCCGGCGGTGCATCCGTCGGGAGATCGGACGGATGCAGGAGCAGAACGCGGCGAGTCTTCCTGCATCCGTCCCCGCTCCCTGCATCCGTCCCCGCTCCCTGCATCCGTCCCCGCTCCCTGCATCCGGCACATCCGTCGCGCGGACCTCGCAGGGAATCACTGCGGGGCAGGACGCCCCCGGGTCAGATGCTCGATGGTCGCCTCCGCGACGGACGTGACGGAGGATGCGTCTTCCCCGACGGGAACGGTGAACCGCAGCCAGTCGGCACCGACACGAGCGTCGAGCACCGTCCGGCCGTAGAAGTCGACTCCCGTGAGGGCGGCGTCCGCGCCGGTGAGGGAGACCGGGCTCCCGGCATCGAGCTTCTCGAACGCCCATGCACCGGAGGGAAGGGTGGTGAGTGCGACCAGCGTGGGATCGCCGTACGGGTCCGGCCCCGTCGCGTACATGCAGTACTGCGCTCCTTCACTCGCGAAGTAGATCTCCGCGGCTGTTCCCCACCCGCCGAGCTCGGTGTAGTCCATGATCACGACTTCCCTGCCCAGGATCTCGGACGCCTCCTGCGCGGTGAGCAGCGTCTCGCATCGTGCCCCCGCGATCTTGCTCTGGCCGGGCTCGAAGTCGCGAAGGGTTGCGACGGCCGATGCCAGAACGCCGGCCATCGCCTCGCGAACACGGTCGGCGTCGCTCTCGACCAATGCGGAGGACCGCAACGAACCGGTCATGAGCACGTCGCCGTCGCGAAGTTCGATGGTGCACGAGCCGGTGAAGCAGCGGATGCCGTCTCCGGGGATGTCGCTCGCGCCACGCTCCGCCGCACCGTCGATGATCGCCTGCGCACCAGGCACGACCGCGATGCTCCAGTCCGCGGGGGAGGTCGAGTTGGGGTCCAACTGCACGGGGTCTCCCGCCGAGCACGCTATCCCTCCGGCTTGCTGCATCATGTACTGCGCCGGCCCCGGATACCAGATCGGTGTGGATGTCAGGCCCAGGACGTCTTTCTCCCCGCCGACAGCCGCACCAAGAACGCCCGCGACGGCGCTGTTCACGTCGGAGCACGTCACATCGAACGCCGCCTCGGGAGCCACGATGGGTTCCTCTGTGGGAGTCGGCGTCGGATCCGGCGCGGAGGCGGAGGGACTCGGCGATACATCGGGGGCAGGAGTGCACCCGGCCATGACCAAGACGGTCGCGAGGCCGAGAGGAGCAAGGAGACGCAGGCGCATATCGCCACCCTAGGATCACCAGGGCGGAAGGCCTGGGTGTTTCATACAACGATTCGAGGAAGGCGGCGGGTTCACGTGCTCCTCCAGCCGAAATCCTGTCGGACGCCGCGCCGGTAGACTGAACCTGCCCCGCCGGCCCCTTCCTTTGGAGTGCGCGTGACCACCGCCCCTGCACCTTCCCACCAGCACGTCCCCGACTCTGTCGAGAACGCGATCGCGACGCCCGAGAAGGAGCAGCCGTACGCGGCTCTCGGACTCAAGCCCGACGAGTACGCGCGCATCAAGGAGATCCTCGGACGCCGCCCCACTTCGGGCGAGCTGGCGATGTACTCCGTCATGTGGTCGGAGCACTGCTCCTACAAGTCGTCCAAGAACTACCTGCGTCGTTTCGGCCAGAAGGTCTCCGACGAGATGAAGGAACGCCTCATGGTGGGCATGGGCCAGAACGCGGGCGTCGTCGACGTCGGCGAGGGCTGGGCCGTCACCTTCAAGGCCGAGTCGCACAACCACCCGTCGTTCATCGAGCCCTTCCAGGGCGCGGCGACCGGTGTCGGCGGCATCGTCCGCGACATCATCTCGATGGGCGCCCGCCCGGTCGCGGTCATGGACGCCCTGCGCTTCGGTGCGATCGACCACCCCGACACCGCCCGCGTCGTGCACGGTGTGACCAGCGGCATCAGCTTCTACGGCAACTGCCTGGGCCTTCCGAACATCGGCGGCGAGACGGTGTTCGATTCCGTCTACCAGGCCAACCCCCTCGTGAACGCGCTCGCGGTGGGCGTGCTGCGTCACGAAGACCTCAAGCTCGCCAACGCGACCGGCGTCGGCAACAAGGTCGTGCTCTTCGGCGCTCGCACGGGTGGCGACGGCATCGGCGGCGCGAGCATCCTGGCCTCCGACTCCTTCGACTCCACCGGTCCGACCAAGCGTCCCGCCGTGCAGGTGGGCGACCCGTTCGCCGAGAAGGTGCTCATCGAGTGCTGCCTGGAGCTGTACCGCGGCGAGCTCGTCGAGGCGATCCAGGACCTGGGCGCGGCCGGCATCTCCTGCGCGACCAGCGAGCTCGCGGCCAACGGCAACAGCGGCATGAAGGTCTCGCTCGACAACGTGCTGCTGCGCGACCCCACGCTCACGGCCGAGGAGATCCTCATGTCGGAGTCGCAGGAGCGCATGATGGCGATCGTCGCCCCCGAGAAGCTCGACGCATTCCTCGAGGTCGTGAACAAGTGGGAGGTCGAGACCTCCGTGCTCGGCGAGGTCACCGGCGACGGACGCCTCATCATCGACTGGCAGGGCGAGCGCATCGTCGACGTCGACCCCTCCACCGTCGCGGTCGACGGCCCCGTCTACGACCGCCCGGTCGCCTACCCGACGTGGATCGACGCACTGCAGGCGGATGCCGCGGAGAACCTTCCCCGCTCGAACGACCCGGAGACGCTGCGCGAGCAGTTCCTGAACCTCGTCGCGTCGCCGAACCTGGCCGACACGAGCTGGATCACCAACCAGTACGACTACTACGTGCTCGGCAACACCGCCCTGAGCTTCCCCGACGACGCCGGCATGGTCCGCGTCGACGAGGAGTCGGGTCTCGGCTTCGCGGTCTCGACCGACGCCAACGGCCGCTACTGCCAACTCGACCCCTACGCGGGTGCGCAGCTGGCCCTCGCCGAGGCGTACCGCAACGTCGCCGTCACCGGTGCCGTTCCCACCGCGATCACCGACTGCCTGAACTTCGGCTCTCCCGAGAACCCCGAGGTCATGTGGCAGTTCGGTCAGACGGTCGACGGCCTGGCCGACGGATGCTACGAGCTGGGCACCCCGGTCACCGGCGGCAACGTCTCGTTCTACAACCAGACGGGCGACGTGCCGATCCACCCGACTCCGCTCGTGGGCGTGCTCGGCATCATCGACGACGTCTCGCGCCGCATCCCCTCCGGATGGCAGGACGAGGGTCAGAACATCTACCTGCTCGGCACCACCTCGACCGAGCTCTCGGGCTCGGCCTGGGCCGATGTGGTGCACCAGCACCTCGGCGGTCTGCCCCCCAAGGTCGACCTCGCTGGCGAGAAGCGCCTCGCCGGTCTGCTGTCGGCGGCTCGCGACGAGTGGCTGATCTCCTCGGCCCACGACCTCTCTGAAGGCGGCCTCGCGCAGGCTCTCGCCGAGGGCGTCATGCGCTTCGGTGTCGGCGCCCGCGTCTGGCTGAACGAGATCATCGAGCGCGACGGTGTGGATGCCGCATCCGCCCTGTTCTCGGAGTCGACCGGCCGCGTGCTGGTGACCGTGCCCCGTGAAGACGACGTGAAGTTCCGCGGTCTGTGCGAAGGACGCGACTACCCCGTGATGCGCATCGGCGTGACCGACAGCGAAGGCGCGAAGCTCGAGGTTCAGGGCGTCTTCACCGTGACGGCCGCCGAACTGCGCGAGCGTTCGCAGGCCACCCTCCCGTCGTACTTCGGCCCGACCGTCACCGAGGTCAGCGCATGAGCGACGTGAGCCGTCAGGACTCGAACGACGAGGACTACGGCGACCTCGGCGAGAAGCGCAACCGACGCATGCGCATCGTGGCGTGGACCGTCATCATCGCGCTCATCCTCGGCGGTGGCGGCGCGACCGTGATCACGCTGCTCCTCGGCTGAACACGGGTCACCGGCCCCGGAAACGGGTCGCCGACCCGGAACACGGCTCACCGGCCCGGGATGTCGGTGGCTGTGCTTAGAGTGGGCGCATGACCGCCGACGCCCGTGACCGCCTGCTCGCACTGCGCGCTCAGGCCGAGGCGCGGGTGCAGGCGACGGCCGCGACGCTCGACGAGCTCACTCACGACCGGGCGGGCTCGAACGACGACGACGAACACGACCCCGAAGGCGTCACGCTGTCGTCGGAGTGGTCGCGGCTGACCGGGCTCGCCGAGGCCGCAGCATCCGAACTGCGTCAGGTCGACGAGGCACTCGCCCGCATGGACGCCGGCACCTACGGGGTCTGCGCGAACTGCGGGAGACCCATCCCCGCCGGCCGCCTCGAGGCACGACCGTTCGCGGAGTACTGCGTCTCCTGCGCCGAGCAGCTCGGGCGATAGCCCTGACGTGAGCGATGATCGCGAGTAGCATCCCACCCATGCCCATCGCCCTCGAGAACGTCGGCATCGCCGTCCGCGATCTGGAAGCCACCATCGCCTTCTTCACCGACCTCGGTCTGACCGTGCTCGGCCGCGACGAGGTCAGCGGGGAGTGGGCGTCGACCGCGGTCGGACTCGCCGGCAACCACGTCAAGATCGCCGTGCTGCAGACCCCCGACGGGCGCGGCCGGATCGAGCTGTTCGAGTACATCCACCCCGCCGCGATCGAGACCGAACCGACCCTGCCGAACGAGATCGGCATGCACCGCATCGCCTTCTCGGTCGACGACATCGACGAGTCGCTGGCGATCGCCGCCCGTCACGGCTATCACCCGCTCCGCGGCGTCGCCGACTACCAGGACGTCTACAAGCTCACCTATCTGCGCGGCCCGAGCGGCATCCTCGTGATGTTCGCGCAGGACCTGACGAAGAGCGGAGCCCGCCGAGAAGTAGGCTGAACTCATCATGGACGAGTTCATCCAGGGCTTCTGGAACTTCGCGCAGCACTACTGGTGGCTCATCTTCCCCATCATGGGAATGGCTGGCGGCGCCGCGAAGGCATGGGAGCGCAGCTCCAAGCGCCGACACGAGCGCCGTCTGGAGACTCTCCGCATGAAGGCGCAGCTGAAGACCGCCGAGATCGAGGCGCGTGCGCTGACCCAGCAGGCCCGGCGCCGCGGGCCCTCCGTCGTCGACACGACGGCATCCGTCGCCCCGAACGACCTGGTCGCGCGCCTGTTCAGCGAGCACGACGAGATCACCGCACGCTGGCTCGACTACGAACTCGACGTGGCGAAGCTCATCGCCTTCCCCGCCATGAGCGATGGTCGCCAGCCCCTGACCGCCGCGTTCCTGCGCGCCAAGAAGACGGCGGATGCCCTGCGACCGGCCTCGGCAGACGCGAAGGTGTCGGAGCAGCAGGTCACCGAGTATCTGCAAGCCGTCGGCGACTACGCGGTCGCGTTCGAGATCGCCGAGAAGGACGCCAGACGCCTGCGCGATTCGACCTTCACCGAACCGGAGCGCAAGCGCCTCGACCGCGCGCAGCAGCTGCTGAAGGTCGCGGTCGATGAATCAGCCACACAGGCCGAACGCAACGTCGCCTACAAGCGCGTGCGTGAAGAGCTCGACGGGCTCATCCTGCTCTCCGACGACGCGGTCACCGTGCTCGAGAAGCAGGTGGCCAGAGAGATCTCCGCGCCGGCAGCACCATCAGTGTCTGAGCCCGCCGCGCCTGAGCCCGAGCGGATCCGGCTCCCCCGCCGCGACGAACAGTCCTGAAGCACAGGCACATCCGCGGGTTCTGCCCGCACCCCCGCCCACCCGGGCGGACGACGACGGAGGCATGCCGCAGTGATCACTCGGTTCGAAGAGCTCGACTGGCAGTCCACCCCGATCGGCGACCTCACTCTGCGCCGGCGCACCGAGCCCGCGGTGGGACAGGAGATCTACGAGGTCAAGCTCGGCGACGAGTACCTGATGTCGAGCCTGTTCACCGTGGCGGAGGAAGAGCTCGCCGACCTGGGGTTGGCAGCGGTCGACGGCGATAACCTCTCGGTGCTGGTCGGCGGGCTCGGGCTCGGCTACACCGCCGTCGCGGCCCTGCGGGATGAGCGGGTGAGCGCCCTCACGGTGATCGACCGGCTGGGCGCCGTGATCGGGTGGCATGAGCGCAAGCTCCTCCCGGTGTCGGCGGAACTCGTCAACGATCCGCGCACGACCCTGCTCGAAGACGACTTCTTCGCGGTGATGCGCTCCGCGCCCGTCGAGGGTCGCACCGGGTACTCGGCGATCCTCTTGGACGTCGACCACTCTCCGCGGCACCAGCTGGATCCGACGCACGCCGACCTGTACGACGCCGCCGGTCTGCGCGCGCTCGACCGTCATCTCGCCCCCGACGGCGTCTTCGCCCTGTGGTCGGATGACCCACCCGACGAGGAGTTCATGGTCGAGTTGACGGCCGTGTTCGATGACGCCGTCGCTCATGTCGTCGACTTCGAGAACGCCGTCACGGGCGGCACGTCGTCGAACACCGTGTACGTGGCGCGCAGTCGCAGAACGGGTGCCGAGGCGCTCGATGCCTCCGCCCCGCACGCGGGCGAGGACGCATGACCCCGGAGAACGTCACCGGTCCGATCGCCCACCACGCCGAAGCACCCGTCTGGTGGGCGG